>CAVOAJ010000113.1:0-5676 GCA_963693605.1 Dehalococcoidia bacterium
TGGAGGTCCCGTCTGTGGACTCTGATGCTGCCTCCCGCAAGCTCACTGCCATTGCACGCAAGGTCGTAGGCCTTGGCACGTACAGCGCCAGGGTCAGTTGCCAATATGTCCCAGTGTTCGTCTATGGGCGACGTGAATGGGTGGTGGACGGAGTCCCATCGGTCCTCATCTTTGTTCCAGGTGAACAGCGGGAAGTCCACCACAAGCGTAAAGGCCAGTTCGTTAGGGTCGGCAAGGCCCAGGCTCTGGGCCACATGCACTCGCACCTGGCCTAGCACCGCGTTCACCATGTCTCGCCCACCTGCGGCTATCAGCACCATGTCTCCGGGCTTGGCCCCGGCTCGCTGGGCGATGGCCTTAATCTCATCAATGGCGATGGCGCGGCCTGCTGAAGAGCGTACGTCCTCAACGGTCAACGCGTCCACGGATGCGGCCTCAGCGCTTATGGCCAGCGTCACCAATCCGCCAGCGCCAAAGCCACGAGCCAGATTGATAAGCTCGTCGCTTTGGCGGCGGGATATACCCGCCATCCCAGGCGCGGCTATGCCCTTTACCGAGCCGCCGGAGGCGACCACGCCGCTGAACACCTTGAATTCAGACGTCGCAACTATGTCAGTGAACTCCGCAAGCTCCAGGCCAAAGCGCAGGTCTGGCTTGTCGCTGCCGTATCGCTCAACTGCGTCTGCGTAGTTGATGCGTGGGAATGGCGTGGTGATTTTCTTGTGAGGCGCAACGGCCCGCACGATATCTGTGTAGAGCTTCTCCAACAGGGTGAGCACGTCCTCCACTTCAACAAAGGACATCTCCAAGTCAAGCTGGGTGAACTCAGGCTGGCGGTCCGCCCGCAGGTCTTCATCCCTGAAGCACCGGGCAATCTGGAAGTACTTTTCAAAGCCTGCCACCATGAGAAGCTGCTTGAGCTGTTGCGGCGACTGGGGCAGGGCGTAGAACTCTCCGGGATGGACGCGGCTGGGCACAAGGTAGTCCCGTGCACCCTCAGGCGTGCTCTTGATGAGGATGGGCGTCTCAATCTCTACAAAGCCACGCTCATCCAGGAAGTCTCGGATGAACTTCACCACGCGGTGCCGCAGCCGTATGTTGCCGGACATGAAGGGCCGTCGCAGGTCCAGGTAGCGGTACTGCATGCGTAGCATTTCATCCACAGACGAGTCCTGAGATACGTCAAAAGGTGGTGTTTTTGAGGCGTTGAGCACGTTGAGAGAGGAGGCTGCCACCTCCACGCTGCCGGTTGCTAGGTTCGGGTTCTCCGTGCCTGCGGGGCGTTGGCGCACCGTGCCGCTGACCTGAATGACCCACTCATTGCGGAGGTCTTCAGCAACCTTGTGGGCTTCAGGGGCGTCATCCGGATTGAAGACCACCTGGACCAATCCACGGCTATCGCGCAGGTCTATGAAGATCACGCCGCCGTGGTCGCGCCGCCGGTGGACCCAGCCAGCGAGAGTGACGGTTTCTGCTGCGTTCTCCTTACGGAGGTCACCGCACGCAATGGTCTTGAGCATCTCTCTCCTGAAAGGGCCGGGGGCAATCTGCCCTGGCCGTGATGAATAGTCAGTGTTGGGATTGTACGCGAAACGACGGCTCTTCAGAAGGCGGAGAGTTGCCCATGCAAGGCCCGTGTGAGGGTATTAGCCTTCGCCGTAGAGACCAGCCGGGGCTTCTTCACCGGCGTGCTGTACCTCATGGGCCTCTCGCTCATGCAACGCAGTGTGAATGCGTTCAAGGGAGCTTGCAAGCGGCGAATCATCACCCTCTTCAATACGCTGGGCAATGCCGTCCAGCCCTTCATTCAGCAGGTCTTTGACTTTACGGAGACCCATGATGAAGATGCCAATCCACGCAAGCCGCCACATTAAACGAATAAGACCCAACATATCCCTGCCTCCTCCGACGGGATGATTAAAGGGGAACCCCCCAAAGAACCTGGGAGGAGTAATGGTGGACTAGCCCCGCCTTTCACATGCGCGCCATGAGACCGGAGCCTACGCCTATATGCTACCGCAGTTGCATTTGAAATCCAATGTGGGAAAGGCGGACCTGCCTCACTTGGCGTACCGCTGCTGGCGTTCCTCCGTGTAGATGGCTAGGGCCAGGCAGAGGAGCGTCTCCCTGGCGCGTTTGAGAAGCCACAATAGTCGCTCATTGGGCGTGCCGGAGGGTGATGGACTCTCGTTCGCGAGGTCCTTGCCCATGGCGTACAGCCCGCGCAGTGACCAGTTCAACGAGTTGGCGAAGGGCGGCCGCAGTCCGGCGTTGGGGTCTTGGTTCTCGTACCACAGCGTGGACAGCGATGCTTTGCCGTCGGGGATGCCCAAATCAAGGTACGTGGCCAGGACGTGGGCGGCGGCGTTGAACAATCCCGACAGGGAGTCTGACAACGACTCCGTATCCTCTGTAACCGAGCCTTCCAGCGCCTCATACGCGCCCACGCGGGCCGCCGCATACGCCTGCTTCAGCGTGTCGTAGGCTGTGGCGGCATCGCCAGCGTTGGTGGGCATGACCAGCACGTCCTGCGCGGCAATGGGGTGTAAGCCCAGTTCGTTCAGCGGGTTGAGGAACAGCCGGTGGCCCAGACACCATTGCAGGTAGGGGACGTCGGCTTCACCAGGGGTCGACGGGTACGCGCTTAGGTCACTTCTGCGCTCCAACGCCTCTGGCCCAAGGGCCTCTTCCACCGACCGACGTTGGATGTCAAAAAACGCCTTGGCGTCGTCGTGGATGGGCAGGAGGAGCGCTGTCTTCAACTCCGTGTGGGCCTGCCGCAGGAATATTTCCCAGTGCTCTCCGTTGTAGAGCGTTTGCGCATACCAGACGAATCCCAGCGCACGGTTGCCCCGCGCCAGGTGGGATGCGGGCATGCGCGCCAGTGAGGCGTCCCAGTACGCGATGGCCTCTGAGAACCGGCCAACGTGACTCATGGAGTTGCCCAGATTGGTCAGTACCTGACAGACACGGTCGTCGGGTAGGAGGCCGTCGTCGCTGGCCAGGGACTCTCGCAGGTGGCGGAGCTCCTGCACAATCTCTTCCTGCTGCCAGCCAAAGTCCGGCATCTCTCCGCCCTCTTTCAGGGCGCGCTGGTTGGACCAGGCGTTGGAGAGGAAGTAGTGGAGCAAGGAGCGTTGATCCTGTTCCAGTTCTCGCTCCAGCAGCTCCTCACCGAGGGCGACGGCACGGCGCAAGCCGTCCATGCGCTCCATATCCAGCGACAAGTCGGTCAACTCGCCAAGGAAATTGAGGGCTTGGTCAGGATTGAAACTATCTAGATTCTTAACCGCTATCAGGGCGTTGATGTCTGGTGCGTGTTCTTGCATGGTCTTGGACTATTCTCCCTCTAACTCTTCCTGTATGAGTCGCTCACCCTGTTCAAGCAGCCTGTGCTCCCGCTCTGCCGTCATGTTACGCAATCCAGCGTATTGCCGCAGCGCCTGCAAGGGCGTCAACGTGGCTGCCGACTCGTCACCCAAGCGCGTCCGGCGAGTGCGAATCACCTGTCGTTCAATGCCTGCAATGTGGTGAGCAGCGGCCAACGCTTGCCGGATGGGTGTCTCTTGAAAGGCGGGCTCCACCTCCTCCGGCATCTCAATCCGCACACGCACCACCGCGCCCGCCACCTCGTCAGCCTTCTTGGCGATGGCGTTGACTGTCGTCTCCGTAGGGTCCTGGTCTGCGCGGACTGTGACCTGCACCGTGGTGAAGGTGCGCGCCGCCACTGTCACGAACTGGAAGGACTTCATACGCTCGCCTCTGGCCGCCGAGGTGTCGAGGTCTATCACGCAGAAGCCTTTGTCTTCTTTTTCTTCGGAGAAGTCGATGCGCTGGAGACTGCCGGAGTACGTTGTTATGGGGTTCTGTGTGAGCACCTGGTGCCGGTGCACATGCCCCAGCGCCACATAGTCGAATGCGGGGTTTGCCAGGGTGCTCAGCGTTAGCACGTGGTCAGTGCCGAGCATCATGCTGCGCTCCGATGATAGCTGGGCGCTGGAGGCGGTGACGTGAGCGCAGAGCACGGCAGGCAGCGACGGGTCCAGGTTTTCAGCCTCCCGTTGAATGCCAGCGGCCAGACGGTCTTCCACGACCCTGGTTATCTGCTCCATCGACATGTCACGCGTCTCTTCCTGGGCCATAATCTGCCCAAGCCGCACCCATGGCAGCGACACCACCTGCAACTCGCCAGCACGGGTCGTCATGCGATACGTGTCCAGCGTGGAGCCGACGGTGACGTTTGCCACGTCCAGCGTGGGGAATATCTCCAGGGCGGTGGCGCGGTTGGCGACTCTTGGCAGGTCATGGTTGCCCACGGTGAGGAACACAGGGACGCCCTCGCCAGCGAGGCGTGCGATACGTCGTGCGAACTCGCGCTGGTGCGTCTGCGACGGGTCACGGTTCTTGTACGCGTCACCCGCAAAGAGCACAGCGTCCACATCGTTGCTGATGGCGTAGTTAACGGCGTAGTCCAGAGTGCTGAGGAAGTCCAGGGAGCGGGTGGAGACGCCCAGATACTGCGTCCTATCCATGCCTGGCGCAAAGTGCGATGGCAACGCTTCCAGGTCCGCCTCAGTGGCGGGCCGACCATAGTTTTCCACGCCTATGTGAACGTCAGACAGGTGCAGCAGTCGCATGGAGGTAGGTTAGCAGATATGGGGAGTGGCGGGCCTACGCCCGTGTGCTGCCCATGTCACGCAGTTGGCCCTGGAGGGCTGGCACCAGGTCTGCGATGGGTACGCGCACCTGTTCCATGGTGTCACGGTTGCGAATGGTGACGGCCTGGTCCTCCTCCACCGTCTGGAAGTCCACCGTCACGCACAGGGGCGTGCCAATCTCATCCTGGCGGCGATAGCGACGGCCTATGGACTGGGCGTCGTCATACATGCAGGTCATGGTCTTGCGCACGGCGTTGTAGACCTCACGGGCGGCAGGCACCAGCTTTTCGTTGCGACTCAGAGGCAGGATGGCAACCTTGGCTGGCGCAATGTCCGGGTGGAACCGCAGCACCACGCGGGTGTCGTCCTTGCCTTCGTCCTTACTTGGCTCTTCGTCATAAGCGTCCACCAGGAACGCGAGGGTTGCGCGGTCAGCGCCGCCTGAAGGCTCAATGACGTAGGGGAAATAGTGGGAGTTCTCTTCCTGGTCAAAGTACATGAGGTGTTTGGCTTCACGCTCCGCGTAGTCGGGGTCGCTGAACTCTGAGTGACGGCGCAGGTCAAAGTCCGTGCGGTTGGCGATGCCTTCAAGCTCACCCCAGCCCCATGGGAAGAGATACTCCACATCGGAAGTAGCCTTGGCGTAGTGGGACAACTCATCCTCGTCGTGGGGGCGAAGACGCAGGCTGTCGGGTCGGATGCCCAGGCCCACATACCAGTCGTGGCGAGTCTTGACCCAGTACTCGTGCCACTGGTCGTCCTCACCGGGCTTCACGAAGAACTCCATCTCCATCTGCTCAAACTCACGGGTGCGGAACACAAAGTTGCCGGGCGTGATTTCATTCCGGAACGATTTGCCTATCTGGGCTATGCCAAAGGGAAGCTTCATCCGAGTTGAAGTCAGCACATTGTCGAAGTTCACGAATATGCCCTGGGCCGTCTCCGGCCTGAGCCACACCTTGCTGGCTGAGTCGGTTACCGGACCCACGTAGGTCTCAAACATGAGGTTGAACATGCG
>CAVOAJ010000114.1:0-5602 GCA_963693605.1 Dehalococcoidia bacterium
GGCACCGGTGAAGAGTTGGATGACATGTCGCTCTTCAACACCGATGATTTTGTCGACGCACTATTCGGCGACGGCGCCGCGTAGCGCACGCCTAATACCATGATTGACTCGTTACTCTGGCTCCTCTCCCTGGAAGTTATTGGCCTCATAGCCTTTCCCTTGGCCTTCCGCGTCTTCCGATGGCTCCCTGACCGGGGCTGGACGCTGGTCAAGCCTCTGGGCCTGTTGTTGCTGGCCTATGGAGTCTGGCTGCTGGGCCACACCCACACCATCCCCAACTCTCGGTGGTCAGTGCTTATCGTACTGATGGCTATGGCCGTGCTGGCTGGCGTGACGGCACGACGCCATTGGCCTGAGCTACGCAGCTACTTTGTTGAACAGCGCGGCAGCATCCTGGCAGCGGAGGCGCTTTTCCTGGTGGCATTCACGGCCTGGGCGTTATTCCGCGCCCATGTACCGGAGATAAACAACACGGAACAGCCCATGGACTTCATGTTCCTGAACTCCGTGGTGAGCAGCTCTTACTTTCCCGCTACCGACGCATGGCTGTCAGGCCAGCCCATCAGCTACTACTACTTTGGTTACCTGATGGTGGGCGTTAACGCGCTGTTGACGGGAGTCGCGACGCCGGTGGCCTTCAACCTGGGCCTCATCACGACAGCGACATTGGCCATGGTGGCGGCGTTTGGCGTGGTACGGAACCTTGTGCGGCTCAGCGGAGGCACACTCAAGGCGGGCGCGGCGGCGGGCCTGAGCGCGGCGTTTCTGGTGGTCTTGGCCAGCAACCTGGCGGGCTTCTTGGAGGTGGTGAAGGCTCTAGGACTGGGCAGCGCTGGCTTCTGGGAGGCCATTGCGGTGGACGGGCTGACGGCCTCAGCAAGCGGAGCACGAGACTTTGTGCCGGGAGACTTCTGGTGGTGGTGGCACGCCAGCCGGGTGATACCAGGCGCCATCAATGAGTTCCCCATGTTCAGCTTCATTCTTGGGGATATGCACCCGCACCTGATGAGCATTCCCTTTGTTCTGTTGGCAACGGCCCTGAGCATGGAGGTCTACGGCACGCCTCATTTCCTGAGCATGGCAACGCTCAAAGAGCGCTGGCCGTTGCTTCTGGCGACGGCGCTATCTGTGGGTGTGCTGGCCGCCCTCAACATCTGGGACATGCCGCTGGGCATGGCGTTGTTGGGAGGTGCGGTGCTGCTGAATGCGCTGCGGTATGGAGCACCGCCACGAGAGGATGCTGGCGTGATAGCCGATGAGTCATCTTGGCGGCGGACGTTGGACGCTCTTACGCAAAACAACCGAGGCATGTGGGGCCTGTTGTTTGCCGGCGGAGGCGCGCTGCTTTTAATCATGCTTGGCTTTGCACTGTTCACGCCGTTCTATTTCACCGTGGACGGCAACGCCAGCGGCATCCTGCCTGAGCGGGAGCTGTTGAGCAGGCCGGGCCATCTGCTGCTGGTCTGGGGCGTTGGCGGGCTGCTGGCGCTGGCCCTGCTGGCGGCGCTGGTCAAGCCGGTGGTCACGCATGGGGGCGTACGTCTGGCTGTAATAGGAGGGTCGTTGGCCGTGGGGTTTGCGCCGCTGGCCTTCTGGCTTCAGCCAATCTGGGCGGTGCCTGTATACGTGGTGGGCGTCGTGATATTCGCTCTGTGGCGGGCCGTCCCATCGATTCCTTTGCTGGCCGAAGCCTTCAGGCCAATGAAGCAGGTCACGGGCATAATCACTGCGGCTGTCATCGGGGCAGGGCTGGGCTGGTTTATAGGTAACGGCCTCATCCACGCTGGCAGTGAAGCCCCTGAAGCCGCCTCCGTGGGCGCACGCATGCTCGTTGTAATCCCCATGTCGCTGGTGCTTTCCGCAGCCATCTACGGCGCTGCGTCGCTGGCGTCGCGGACGACGGAACATCGTGCCGCTGAGGCTGCATCGCCGGTGTTGGGTCTGTTGGCAGTGGCCGCCGCGCTCATCATGGGCGTTGAACTCTTTTACCTGTCGGACGTGTTTGGCGGGAGCCTTCACCGTATGAACACCGTGTTCAAGCTGTATTACCAGGCGTGGATACTGCTAGGGCTGGTGGGCGGCTATAGCCTGTGGTACGTGGCCGCGCACTTAAAGCCCGTTGGATTGCCAAGCAGGGCAGCGTTGAGCGCGTGGGCAGTTGTGGTTGGCTTGCTGCTGACCGCAGTTTCCTACTATCCCGTGGCTGCGGCGTACTCCCGCGCAGAATCGACAGGGCGCAGCCTTGCAGGCGATGGCTTCTTGGCGGCGACGCTGGACGGGCAGGCGCACCTGGCCTTGGGTACGTCGGGAGAGTACCAGGCCATCGCCTGGATACGGTCGGAGGTCCCGCGTGATGCGGTGGTGTTGGAGACGCCGGTGGTGCCATGCTCAGGAAACGCTGGCGGGTGCAGCTCCTGGACCAACGCGGGGCGCATCTCCAGCAGCACAGGCAGGCCCACGCTCCTTGGATGGGAGGGCCATGAGAACCAGTGGCGTACGTCCTACGGGATAATAGGGGAGCGCAAGGCCCATGCACGGGAAATCTATGCAACAGAAGACCTGATAAGAGCCAGAGAACTCTTGGACACGTATGATGTACAGTACGTGGTTGTGGGCCCCAGAGAGCGTGCGGCCTACGGGGAGACTGGTATGGCCAAGTTCCAAACACTTGGCAGCCTGGTGTTCCCTGAAGGTTCCACGGACGCAACGGGTTTCTTAATTTACAGTGTGGGCTCACTGGTCGGCGCTGACCCATCATGACCATTCAAGCCTTGGTTGATAGTAGGCATGTCCTCAACTAGCCCCCTTACAACGCCCACTCCTGCTTCTCGCGCCCCAAGGCTGGCCGCCTGGCTGAAGGCACTGGCAAGAGCCGCCAAAAACAGATTGCCTGACGGACGGTTGGACCGCCTGGAGCTTGGGGCGTACGTATTCCTAGTCATTGTGGCGCTAGGCACGCGTATGTGGGACGTGGGTGGCCGCAGCCTGCACTATGACGAGGTGCTGCACGCCTGGTATGCCTGGCTCTACGCTGGAGGCAGCCCCTATCACCACACGCCGTTAACTCATGGGCCGTTCCTTTTTCACATGGCGGCCGCTACATACAAGCTCCTTGGCAGCAGCGACGTGACGGTCCGGCTGATCCCCGCCCTCTTTGGTACCGTTCTAGTGGCGGTGCCGTACTTCCTGCGTAAGGAACTTGGAAGGCCCGCTGCGCTGGTGGCGGGAGTCATGTTGGCTGCATCGCCAACCATCCTCTACTTTGGCCGGTTCATTCGTAATGATATCTACATGGCTGTTTGGGTGCTTGCCTTGGTGGCGGTGATATGGCGGTACATGGAGCGTCCGCGCTCCAGCATGATGGTGGCATGGGCGGCACTATGGGCCTTGGCCTTCACCACTAAAGAGAGTTCTTTTATGGCAGCGGCCATCCTTGGCCTGTTGCTGCTGATATTGGCCTGGCGGGACCTGCCGCGCACCGGTAATTTCCGACAGAGGCTGGCCAATTTGCCTCCGGCGGGCGCTCTGTTGCTGGTGCTGATAACGCTAACGCTTCCCCTCTGGGGACCGGCGCTTGGCTTGGTGCAGGACTGGATTGGCGTCATCCTGGTTACACCTGACCCCAACGAATTGAACGGCGATGCCAGAGAGGCTGCGGTGGCATTTGCTGCGCAGGGAGCCCCGCTGCGCTTCTGGCTGATTATTGGCTCCGTTATGGGCGCGGCTGCCATGGCGGCTGGGTTTGCTCTGGTGAGGACAAGGCAGGTGTGGCGACCCATGGCCCCCGGTCTGGCCACCATTGCAGTTGTGTTTGGGGTGATACTCCTAGGGTTTGACCGCATCGTCAGCTTCAATAGAGGTGAGGGCTTCTTCCTTCCCCTGTTTGATAATCTGCGCACGTGGGCTTCGACACAGCCAGCCGAGACCGGGGCACCTTTGGGCGCGGGCGTCGGTCTGGCAGTGGGCGTTACCCTGGCGCTCACGACCTTGGCCGTAGTTATTGGTCTTATGTGGAATCGACGACTTTGGCCGTTGTTGGCGCTGACGTTTGCGGCTATTTGGCTTCCGCTTTTCACGAGCTTTGGGACCAACCGGTCAGGGTTCTTCACCGGCCTCTGGGGTTCTCTGGGTTACTGGGTGGCGCAGCAGCCCGTAGAGCGGGCGGGGCAGCCGTGGTTCTATTACCTGCTCACAACCGCTAACTATGAATTCCTTGCCTTTGTACCGGCCCTGATTGCTGGGCCTTACCTCCTGTGGAAAGGCAATCGATTCGACAGGTTCATCGTAGCGTTCGCGTTCCTCACGTTTGCGGCGTTCACCTACGCCGGTGAGAAGATGCCTTGGCTCACGGTGGGCGTTACCGTGCCGGTTATCCTGGTTACGGCACGTGGCCTGGGACTGATCATAGAGTCGCGTCCTTGGGAACGCATGGGCCTGACCCGCGCGTTGGCGGCGGTGGTGTGGGGTGCTGCGTTGCTGGCCACGCTCACGTTGGTCGCTATGGAGGTGGCCGCATCTGATGAGTACCTATCAGCGCCTAGATTCATTATCGGGCTTGCTGGCATGCTGGTGGCGATAGCCGCGCTAACATTCATGGGGTGGCGGCACGGCGTCAGGTCGTCCTTGGGGCTGGCGGGACTTGGGACTATAGTCCTGCTCTTTGGACTGACCCTTGTGGTGGCCGGACGTGCAAGCTACAGCTACAGTGGTTATGAACGGCCCATGGAGTTGATGGTCTACTCCCAGACGGGCCAGGAGACCTCTTATGCGGCGCAGATGCTAGACCAGCTTGCAGTGGACACCGGCAAGGGCAAGGATGGCCTGCGTGTGCTGGTGGGTGAGTCGGACAACTTTGCGTGGCAGTGGCGGTGGTACCTTCGTGATTACGATGAAGTACAGATACGCTTCTTGAAGGATGAACCACTCACGGTGCCTTCAGACGTGGATGTGGTGATGCTGAGCAAGTCAGTGGAAGGGCACAACCGGGAGGGGCTGGAGGGATTCACCAAGGTGTCTGACCTCTATCACCTGTGGTGGTTCCCAAATACCGTCTACAAAGAGGCCACGCCCAGGAGCGTGTTCAAGGCGGCCTTTGACAGGGACGGCTGGAACGGGGCGTTGAACTACTTCTTCCTCCGTGAGTTGCAGAGCAGCATGTATAAGGCTGAGGGCTCTGTCTACGTGGCTGACCAATATGCTGCGCTTGTTCAAACCCGATAACCAACGCAGGCCCGCGAGTCGGTGGTTTCCTCTATACTTGTGACTACACCACGAGTATCCCAATCAAGCCTCGCTATTTAGACGCGTGGTATTGGATAAGCGCAAAGGGGACGGATTGCCGCTGAACCGCCGGTTCTGGATAGGCGTACTAATCACTGTCGGGTTCCTGGCCCTCTTGATTGTGAGGGTGGGGCCTTCCAGGATTGGGTCGGCCCTTGCCGATGCCAACTACCTTTACGTGGCGCCAGGCATAGCAGTCTACTTTGTGTCCCTCTATTTTCGCTCCTACCGTTGGCGCTACCTGCTTAGGCCGTTCCAGACCATTCCCACGCGGCGGCTCTATCCCGTGGTGGCTGTGGGCTACATGGCCAACAACATCTTG
>CAVOAJ010000115.1:0-5540 GCA_963693605.1 Dehalococcoidia bacterium
AGTGGGAATCCCGTCCTCTTCCATAAATTCAACAACGGTTATCAAGCCCGGCTCCAGGCCTTGCGGCGGGTCCGGATCCACGATAGTGGTTATCCTGCCGCCAATTATCTCCGCCCGGGTTCGTGTGCCAATTTCAGCCCGGAGTTCCGCCGTGACAATGGCGCTGATGCGGCTGGCGGCATTGGCCTGGTCTCGCAAGCGCTCCAAGAATTTCTGAGGGTCTGTTATCCGGTATCGGACATAGGCATCAATGTCCAAGAACTGCTGATCCACGTCCGGTATGCTTGCAGGCGCTACGTCAACCCGAAGCAACCGTTTTTCAAAGGTGGTTGTAGCGTCAATGAACGCGAGTTTTGACTTGAGGCCCGGCGTGGTCTCAATACGCTGCACTTCACCAAACCGGGTGACGACCACGAATTTGGTCTCATCCACGGTGAACAGGAACTGAGGGCCAAGAATGGCCAACAGAATGATTCCTATGATTGTGCCGGTTACTGCTCGCATTGCTTCAGCCTGTTCTCAACATTCATTAGGGCGCCGCCAAGGGCGCAGGGTTACTGTTCTGGGTCAATGGCAGGAATGGCAGAACGTTGCCTCCTGCGACTGGGTCCACAATAAATTTAGTTACGCCGGGCAGTATCTCTTCCATGGCTTCCAGGTAGAGCCGCTGCCGGGTCACTTCTTTGGATTTCTGGTATTCAGCCAGCACCGCCAGGAACCTGGCAGCTTCACCTTCCGCCCTGGCAATGCGGGCCTCCTTGAAGGCTTCCGCCTGCTGAATTACCTCTTGGGCTGAACCAAGTGCCCGTGGCACCTGGTCTTCCTGGTATGCCAGTGCGTTGTTTATGCGGCTTTCTTTGTCCACTCTAGCCGCAACAACGTCGTCAAAGGCGGGGCGGACTGGGTCTGGTGGACGTACCGTCTGGAGGTCAACGCCCAATATTTCTATGCCGGCCTGGTAGTCATTTAAGAGTGCCTGTAGCGTCTGCCTTGTCTGGTCCTGCACGGCCACTTTCTGTACGGTCAGTACGTCATCAAGGGCGCGCTGGCCTACCACCTGGCGGAGTGCAGCTTCCGTAGCATCCTTCAGCGTGCGTCCCTCAGGGCGTCCTGTACCGATACCCCTGTCTTGCTCACCGGGGTCATCCACACGGAAGAGGAACTGCTCTAGGTCCGATACCCTGTACTGAACAATCATCTGGATGTTGATGATATTGAGGTCACCAGAAATCATCTGGGCCTCACCTTCCACATCCCTGGGCGGCGACGACCGGAAGCCCAACTCCATGGTCCTGGTCTCAGTGATAGCTACCACGTCAACGTTCCCAATGGGGGTTGGTGGGTACCAATGCAGTCCCTGGTCACGGGTGCCGCGGAACTCACCAAAGAGCCGCACTGCAGCCTGCTCCGCCGGGGCTACTGTGTAAAAGCCGGTGGCCAGCCAGATGAAAAAGGGTACAAAAAAGATGGCAAGTGCAAGAGGAACGCCACCGGGCACACGTCCGCCCAGCCGAAAGCGGTCAAAACGCTCACGGAGGTCACGGAGTATCTTGTCTGGATCGAATTCTGGACGGCGCTCTCCGTACATGGAGTTCGCTATGCCTCATCAGTTGGATTTGAATCATTCGAAAGGATGACCACACGGCCATCCGCAAGTAACGATTTCAGGGTGCCAGTATAATTGTCGGCCATACCCATGTCAAACAGTTGGATGCGTCATGGCACCGCTTGGATGCTGGCGTTGACGCTCCCCACGGGCCATAGTACGGTACTTTCGTTCCCCAATCCCCACGTAGTAGGTGAGACGACCCTTGGACAAGCAATACGATGTTTACGGCTTGGGCAACGCCCTTGTGGATACCGAGGTCCAGGTTGAAGAGGCCATTCTGACCAGCCAAAAGCTGGAGAAGGGGCTGATGTCGCTGGTATCTCAGGACTATCAGGAACAGCTCCTGGCCGCACTGGACGGCCGCCATCGGGTGGAAGCCGCCGGAGGCTCCGCCGCTAACACTATGGTGGGTGTGGCCCTTTTTGGTGGCAAGGCGTTCTACACAGGCAAGGTGGGCGGTGATATGGCGGGCGCGCTCTACCGCGAGAGTATGGCCGAGGTGGGCGTGGAGTTTGACGTGGAAGCCGACAACGGCTCAACGGGCACATGCCTCATTCTGGTCACACCGGACGGTGAGCGGACCATGCAGACCAGCCTGGGCAGTTCCATTTCCCTTGGCACGGCGGACGTGGACGCAAAACGCCTGGCCAACAGTCACATGTTGTACGTTGAAGGGTATCTGTGGGGCGGGCCTAGTACAGAAGCTGCCGCCCTTCACGCCATGGAGCTAGCCAAAGTCGCAGGGACATCCGTGGCCCTAAGCTTCTCAGACCCCGGCATGGTGCAATTCGCAGGAGATTCATTACGGAAAGCCACTAAAGAGCACGTAGCTATTGTGTTCTGTAACGAGCACGAAGCACGCCTGTACTCCGGCGCTGACAGCCGTGAGGACGCGCTCAAGCAGATTGGTCAGGACTGCTCCATGGTGTTCATGACGTGCGGCGGCGACGGCTCTCTGGTCTACGACCACGGCAAGATAACGACAGTGGCACCCCACAAGGTGCCGGTGATGGACACTACCGGCGCTGGCGACGTATATGCGTCAGGGGTGCTGTATGGTCTGACCCACGGGATGACGCCAGAGCAAGCCGGTGTCTTGGGATCCTATGCCTCTGCCAAAATCGTGACGGGCATGGGGCCAAGGCTCAAGGACTCACTGGCGGACCAGATTGACGCGATCCTCAACGGGGCGCACCCGCTGGGATAGCGCTGAACGTCAAACTATTCTCCGGTTTCTCCTCTCGTACCTCGAAACCTCAGTGTGAGTAAGAGAAAGCAAGATTCTTTGCTACGCTCAGAATGGCGTTATGCGCTCCAATCACGAAGGCGTTTCGTCTTGAAGAAGTCGATGTACTCGCCAAGGCCGTAGGTGACGTCATACTGCGCCACGGCGCGCATAGGTCAGGCACGTCCAGGGTGTCACCTCTAACAAAGGTCACCTGATCCTTTACGTCGTCAAGCAGTTCAGCCTTGATAGCAATATCGTAAGCAACCGGCTCGTGGCCTTGTTCAAGCAGTAGCCGTACAGCCATGGAGCCCACCAGCCCGCAACCGCCTGTCACCAGCATGCGCATCGCCACCTCCTCATGCAAGACGTTGAGTGAGAGCTTCTCTTTACTGAGAACGATGGCCCATCAAAGCGGCGTCAGGGTATGCCACTGAACTCATCCGGGTGCTTGTCTTAACCATTCTGTGCAATAAGAACGACATAAAGTCTTAACTCAGTGTTAACGAATTCGTAACACTTGGGACTAGTCAGCGGCACTGAATCATGCTAGAATTACGAATATCGAACTACATGTTGCGCAATCATGAATTCTAAGATACCAGTCCCACGGGTCATGGCCATGCAGAAAAGGTGAAAACGATGAAGTGGATACAGTGGATCTTTGGGACGGGTGATGCGGGCGACAAGTGGTCACGCGACATGATGGAAGACATCAGCGCCGCGCTCTTGGGACTGAACACCAGCGAGCGAGGCCGAAACCATACGCCGAAGCGCTAGTTAGCCGGGATACGGAATCAAACGGGAATACGCAGAGCAGACGAAGAAAGGCAGGCAGGACAATGAAAAGCTGGCTACAGTGGCTATTCGCAGGCGCACCAACAACTGACGCAAGGGTTTATGACCCCTTTATCTCCATCACTTCCGCGTTCTTGGGCTACGGAGCCCAGAACTGGGAAAGCGTTGATGCAGACAGGCGCGAACCCCGGATCTAACCGGCGGAAGCCAAAAGCAAACAGCAAGGGAGCGGCCAGATGGCCGCTCCCTTTTTGCGCTTCTTGATTGATGCGCCCTACATTTTACCGCCAATGAAGTCCATCAGCGCCTGGTCATGCTCCTCCGGGTGCTCCCATTGGGGCCAGTGCGCGGCGTCCTTCATGCAGTAGAACTTGGAACCGGGGATGATGTCAGAGAAGTGCTGCCCCACTTCAGGGCCCTCACCGGGGTTGAACTCGGTCCAGAAGACCATGGACTCCGGCTTGAGATTGGCGCAGTACTCTTCTTCCACCCAGTACTTGCTGAACATGGTCTTGTCTATAAAGGCGTTGGTGTAGACGTTGATCATGGACTGACGGACCGCAGGGTCACTGTAGAGTTTGTACCGCACCTCTACCAACTCATCCGTGACACGGTTGGGGTTGGCCATCAGCCATTCCAACCGTGCGCGAACGCTCTCCCTGCTCACGTTGTTCACTGACTCCAAAGACCGCTCAGCCAAGGCCTGCATCCCTTTGGGGTCATCCATGAAGCTGGTCAGGTTCTTCCACTTCACCGGCGCGCCAGTGTTGAGGATGAGCTTGCCCGGCACGTCTGGGTAGTTCATGCCCAGGAAGAAGGCCACGATACTGCCCAAAGACTCTCCTTCTATGTGCGGGCGCTTGAGGCCCTCACCCTTGATGAACTCCACCAGCGAGTCCACATAGCCGTCTATGATGTTCTCGCCGTCAAAGGGCTCCTTCTGGGAGTAGCCGTGGTAGAGCATGTCCATGGCGTATACGTGGAAGTGCTTTGCCAGGTTGGGGATGTTGCGGGCAAAGGTCTCACCGTGCCCGCCAATGCCGTGCAGCAGGATCAGCGGCTCAGATGAGGGGTCGCCCATCTCTATGCCCCGCAGGAACCAGTTCTTCCCCTGGTAGTACTTCACCTCTGCGCCCATCAATTCAACCCAAGTTGACTGCCAATCGGCCATCGCCTTCGTCGCCATTGTTTCCTCCGTTGTACTAGGTCGAGGTCTCATGTGCCTCACGCTTTGGGCGGTTATATCATGCTGCGGTTGCAGCGGCAACCTGTGTGGTGCGCGGTTAGGGTTGCACGCCTATAATGCGCCGCGTATATGGCTTGCACCAGCACGCCACTATAAAAGGAGGCCCCATGGGAGTGCCCATCCCGCCTGAAGTGCAAGCGTTTCTCGGAGAGCCGGTCATTGCGCACATTGCCACCATCATGAAGGACGGCTCACCACAGGTCACACCGCTGTGGGTGGAGACTGACGGCACCTCTGTGCTGGTCAACACCACCCGTGGCCGCCTGAAAGAAGCCAACCTGCAACGCGACCCTCGCGTGGCGTTGTCGATACTGTCGCCAGACAACAATTATCGCGGCGTCCACATGCGCGGACGGGTGATAGAGATCACGGAAGAGGGGGCGGTTGAGCAGATCAACGGCCTGAATCTCAAATACCGGGGCAATCCCAACTATCCGCTGAAACCGGGCCAAGCACGGGTCAAGGTTGTTATTGAACCCATCCACATCACGCCAAGGGGGCTTTCATGAAAATTGGCGCAACGCTGCCACAGAACGAGATTGGCAACGACCCAGGGGCCATCCGCGCATTTGCGCAGGCCATTGAGGGCCTTGGGTACGACGACCTGCTGCTCCCTGAACATGTGCTGGGTGGCAACCCGGCCACGTACCCTGACCTGGGCG
>CAVOAJ010000116.1:0-5534 GCA_963693605.1 Dehalococcoidia bacterium
TATCCGCGCCAATTCTCTCACCTTCCAAATGGTTAGCTGGACTCCCTGTTTTTACAGGAAGCCCAGCTAAC
Source organism: Dehalococcoidia bacterium (assembly GCA_963693605.1). Lineage (GTDB taxonomy): Bacteria > Chloroflexota > Dehalococcoidia > Lucifugimonadales > Australimonadaceae > JAQBVZ01. Next base: position 72 of record CAVOAJ010000116.1, read on the forward strand.
CTTCAATCTTGATTCAAAAGCAATAGGCTTGCGCCTGCAGCTTACTGAGCCTCGATACCCTTCTGCATGGCCGCGATAGCAGCTGCGCGGTATTCACCAGTGGCTGCCGCCTCTGCCGGGTTCCGGGCAGTGATCAAGTCAGCCGTTGTTAGACCGGAATCTGCGAATTTCTTGGCCTGCGGGAACTGTTCAGCCTCTTCAGCAAAGAGCCTGAAAGCTCCGCCAATGTCCTGGGTGCCATAAAAGAAGTCCATGGGGTACATGCCCATCATCAACTCACCCATGGCCTCATTGTTCACGCCGAACTTGGGCAGGCAGCTCAGCCCCCAAGAGGTAGGCACGAACTCAGCGTAGGCAGTGGCCAAAGGTGCGCCCTGGGCTATGTTCCGTGCTACAACGCTCACGGAAGCAATACCAAGGTCACCTTCACCTTGAATCAGGGCCTGGACTACACCGTTGCTGCCGCCGGAGAAGAGCTTGACGCCGTTCTTGCCAAGTCCTTCAGCGAAAGCCTCCAAACGGGGTACGTCCCAGCCTGGAGCAAATGGGAACATGTACAGGCCAAGGGCTCGAGCGTCCAGGGCAAGCCTGTCCTTCCACAAAGGCGCATTCAAATCCTCATAGGCCATTCCAGCCAGGCCAGCCGCTTCCTCAGCGGTCACGTTATTAGTGTTGTAAGCAAAGGCCCAGCCAGCGACGTTCTCACTGGTACAGTATTTGCTGAGGGGCTCGCCTGCAGCGTTGTTCCAGTCAGGCATGTTCTCACGAAGGTTGGCCAAGCCAGGGAAACCTTCCATCAGAGCGTCCCATCTGGGTTCACGCATCATGCCTGCTTCAAAGACCACAGGGACGTTTCCTGTGTCGTTTACCAGGTAGTCCACAACACCCTGGCCACTAGCGCCAGCCTCAGCAGCCTTAACGGGAACTTCCCGCTTGGTGTGGCCGGGCTCATTCTCCAGAGTCAGAGGGAAGCCAAATTTCGCCACCCATATCTCCTCAAAGCGCTCAATCATTTCTCGAGGGACACCTTCTAAGGCCATGCGGACCACATGGTCAGAGGCCTCAGCTTCAGCAACCAACTGCTCAAACGGACTTGGGGTGGAAGTAGCGGTCGGGTCTACTGCCGCTGCGGTTGCAGTGGGGGTTGCCGTTGCGTCGGCACCACACGCTGCTGCCAGCAGTATTACTGCCAGGCCAACCACTCCTAAAAACAACATTCTCAGGCTCTTCATTTTTGCTCCTCTTTTCTCTAGATTCTGCTTACCGATGTATCGGCCTTCCGTTATCCGCTTACGTTGCCAGTACTCACGAAAATTAAGCGCAGAGATGAGACTGCGCCGGTCACCAGACCTGCTTGGTCATACAATAGGGAGGTGTCTGATATCCCTGGCAGCCACGGGCGCTGCCCAACCAAACACCAGCGTAGCCACTCCTGCCATTACCTAACGCTTGCAAAAGGCCCATATAGTCCCTTGTTGTAGGCTCATTTCAATGGCGCAACCCGCTCGGGCAGATGCACGCAGGCAGTACTACACGTTTCGCGGAACCATGTCAAGCCAATATCGCACTGCGAGGTGTCCATTTAGCTTCACTTTCAGGATTGCCAGAATCCTGCGAACGAGTTTTCATTCAGTTGGCCTTATGGCATTGGATGAATGAAGGGTTCGGAGCCAAATGACATTGATGCCGTGAATTTGTATTTCCGGGCTGGCTCATCAAAAAGGTCTTCAGGCTTCAACCGTCGCTTCAGGAACCCTTGGGCGTTTACATATTCCAAAAGTTGGTCCATCTCCGCCTTGTTGGCGTCGTAACCATAAGGCCATGGGTCGTCTCCAAAGAGTTCACGGGTCTCATCAATGTACGTGCGCATGAGCGGCATGCTTATCTGCCGTTCATTCTGAAGTACGTTGTATGCCAAGGCCTTCGCATCATCAAAACCCTTGCAGAGGTCATCAATAAGCTCAGGACGCTCATCAACGGCGGCCTGTCGCACGGCGACAACGTGAACGGCAATATGGAACTTATGCTTCCGGTACCACTCCCGTTGCACATTCCCAATGTCTCCTTGTACCCGCACCATCTGTGAGTCCTGCTCCCTGGTTACCGGAGGAGTGGCCTCCAACATGAGAGCGTCCACAGAGCCGTCCAGCAGCCGACTCACGCCAAGCTGTTCCGCAGGCATAAACGTTGTCTTCACTTCAGGAGGTGGCTTCATCCGGGCGTCTCGCTCTGGATAAAAGGTGTACCAATCAATGTCTTGGGGCTGCACGCCCTGCTCCTGCAACATGGCCCGGTGCCAGAAAGACGCAGTGATGAAGTAACCGGAGACCATTACCTTCTTACCCTTCAAATCAGCCAGTGTCTTTATGCCAGTGTCCGGCCTGGTGTACACGTATTGCTGCACAAAGAGCCTGTCTGGGAACACCGGTATGGCAGTGAAAGGCTCACCCTGCTCACGGAGGAACAGATAGCGAGCCACCGGCATCTCACCGACGTCAAAGTTTCCGCTGACCACTCCTTCCACGCTGGTGCGAGGCGGCGCACCCATCACATACATATCAGGAATCATCACGGTGCCGTTGATCAACGCCTGAGTACGGTCATACCGTTGTACTGCCATTGTCATGATGCGCCGTTCAGTCATGGTCTTCTCCTTATTTATGAATGGGAGCTGTCACTCCATCTTTGGAGGCGAGCATCCCATACTCCCCTGAGCGTTGCCGCAGTTTACTCCAGAGGGCTCCTATAGGCTGCCGAGGAACTCCAACACAAGCTCAGAGAAACGTTCATGCCCAAACCTATTCACGCTGTAGGCCATGCCAGGGACAATAGCCAGCCGCGCGTTGGGCACACGCGCTTTCAATTCGTAGGCGTCAGCCAGAGGGTGCGTCACGTCGTCAGCGTCGCCGTGTAGCACCAGCATGGGCGCTTGAATCTGCGGTATGAGGTCTCGCAGGTTGAAGTATTCCTGGAGTGCTGGGTTGTTGCGAATGTTGAAATAGTTCAGCACCACATCCCGCCAGTCGTCACCATGCTGCCGTTGATACGTCTCCTTCTGAGCAGGCGGAGCGTCATCAGGGTTGCCGGTACGTTGGTTCAGGTTTTTGTTGGCCCCTGGAGATATGGCGACGATGGGCGCGTCCACCGTCAGCGAGGTCACTCGCTCCGGCTGTTCCAACGCGAACCGCATACCCACCCTGGAACCAAGGCTTGAACCCATAATGTGCGCTTGCTGTACGCCTAGGTGGTCCAAGAGGCCACCGACGTCCTCCACCCATGCCGACACCGACGTTAGCTTCCTCACGTGGGCGCTCCTGCCCATGCTGCGCATGTCCGGTACAACCACCCGGTAGTGCTGGCTCAGAGCGGGGATATGCTCCTCAAATTGATGAGCACTGCCGGTGGCTCCGTGCAGCAACACCAGGGTCTCCCCTGTTCCCTCATCTTCATAGTAGTGCTGAAATTCATTGACGATGGCAGTAGGCATATTGGCACCTTACAAGTTGTGATAGCGGCGCCCCACCTCAGGGTAGACACGCCGGACGGAGGGTACGCCCAAGCACGCCATGTCGCAAGCAAGTCTTCCCCTGTGGACACCTTCACAATGCCTTCACGCCACTATTGTCCCGCTTTATGTCCGCCTCATCATCAACCCTTGAGATAGCCAGAAATATGGCTACACGTGAGCGCATGAAGCGCGTTAGGTCGGTAGGCCCAGCTCGCCGGGGCTTCACGGCGGGCGCGCCTTGTAATCCTAGGGACTACACAAGGGCGATCATCATTGACGCGGCGACCTTTGAGCGTGTCCAGGCGCACCTAGAACGGCCAAGGCAATCAGGGCAAGCTCACCGCGTTTACTTGCTCTCTGGAATGGCCAAGTGCGCGGTATGCGGAACGGGGCTGGTAGGCCAAAGAGTGGGCGGTCGCTGGCGGTACTACCGCTGCCGAGCAAGCACACCACAGGCGGCCATGCCTAGGACCTGTCGTACTAAGTACAGCCGTATGGAGCAGTTAGACGATCGGGTTTGGGCAGCGGTATCGAAGGCCGTCAGCAACCCTGCCTTCATCTACGCCCGGCTTGTTGCATTGCAATCGGCACCAGCGGCCACAGACAACGACGGTGCCGAATTAAGGTCTAAGGTGAAGAACCTGGCTGCTGAGGAACGCGGACTCCTGGATGCGATCCGCAGCGCCCCCAGTGCGGCAGGGATTATCTCCGTGGACTTGGAGAAGGTAGCCAGCCAACGGAAGGCGTTAGAGCGTGAGTTGAAGGCTATGGACACCGCCAATGGGCACCAGAGCGGTGCCAGTGTATCCAAGGCGGATGTGGAAGCCTTCTGCGGCGGCATGAAGCCTTACTTGAAGGCTATGGCCGTTGAGCAGAAGCGGGAGCTTCTATCCCTGCTGGGGTTTGAGGCCAAAGTATCAGACAGCGGTGAGGTCAAGGCTTCGATAGCGGTGCCCTCAGCTATAAATCCTTCTCACCATTGCACGAACATGGGCATGTTCATTAACTGGCGCGTACCAATCGATGTGCCCTGACAGACTATATCGCATCGAGGTTCCAGTGGACTAGGGCACAGATGTGTTTGCGGTGTAATTCGACTCTCTCCGACCCCCACCGTGAACACAAAAGACACCCCGATTGAAACGAGCCCCTATTCAGTTCACTGGTTTCTTGCCTCTTCGAGGGCTGCTCGGTACGCATCAAGCTTCACGTTTGAATAATCGCTACTTTGATTATGCGCGACCCTGAGCGCCTCCATTTCATCGTAGAGTGCCAATGCCGTGGGAAAGTATTGACTGGGACATTGATTATTGGGACACCAAGTCGCTACGTAAATTTCGTATTCCTGTTTTTTAGCTAGATAGGCCTCCCTAAGCGATTCGTATGCTTCATGCGCGGCCACATACTCAGCTTCTGCACCATTCACACGATTCCGGAGTTCCGTGTTTTCTGGATGCGTATTTTTGTTCAGCTCGACCATGTAACCATGGATGTTTGAAGCTGGAACCCAACAGCCATCATCTGCTTCATTTGCGTCTCCTTTAGTCCTGAAATTTAATGGTCCATTGTTATCGGCAATTGCAATTACTCGATGACTCACCCTCCTCGTACTTGAAAGAGAGCACCCATCGGGAGAATTGAATGAAACAACCGCGCCAACGACGATTTCCTCAGGCAAGAAATTCGCCAGGTAGATTGCAGAATCAAGGCATGTAACCTTCGGCTCCATACTTCCTGTGCACGCGAATATGACATTGTAAGTCTCAGGGATGAGTGCTTGACGTTGAGTTTGCAGATCGGTTATTTGTTGCTGGAGAGCTGTGTATTCAATGTTGAGGTCATTCAGATCAGTTTGTAGAGTTTCAAGGGATCCCGTAGCGACAATCATTGATGAATGAAGTGCGACCAAACTCTTGTAACGACCATCCAGAATCGCATGTTCATCGACCTGGGTC
>CAVOAJ010000117.1:0-5408 GCA_963693605.1 Dehalococcoidia bacterium
GCAACGGGGTCGGGGTCTCAGTCCGCAGGAAGTGGTACAGCGCGTAGAGGCCCAATCGACAGATGAGTGGCGCAGACAGCAAGCAGACGTGGTGATAGACAATTCCGGCGGCTTGGATGACCTCCGCCGCCAAGTCCAGTACCTATGGGAACAACGAATTACTGGGAAGTGGTAAATCATGGCAGATTCGACACAGACTCCGATCCGCGAAAGCGCAATTGAAGAATACATTGTTGAAGAAGAACCGTTTTACCTGCCTGTTGGGGATGAGGTAGAGCTGTTTGAGGCGGCTTACGCCCAACGCATACCCGTCCTTTTGAAAGGCCCAACTGGAACGGGGAAGACGCGGTTTGTGGAATACATGTCATGGCGGCTGAACAATCAGTTCCGCAATAGCCCTACGAAGGATGGCAACAGTCTTCCACTGGTGACCGTGGCCTGCCATGAGGACCTGACCGGCAGTGACCTGGTGGGCCGATACTTACTTGAGGAGGGCGGCACCCGCTGGTTTGACGGCCCGCTGACTCGAGTGGTCAAGCGCGGCGGCATCTGTTACCTGGATGAAATTGTAGAGGCCAGGAAGGACACCACGGTGATTATTCACCCCCTGGCTGACCACCGCCGCCTGCTGCACATAGACAAGCTGGGCACGGTCATAGAAGCCCACCCCAATTTCTTATTGGTCATTTCCTACAACCCTGGATACCAGAGCGCACTCAAAGACCTGAAGCACAGCACCCGGCAGCGGTTTGTTGCTGTTGAGTTCACCTTCCCGCCCAAGGAGTTGGAGGCGCCCATCATTGCCCATGAGAGCGGCGTGGAGCTTCAAACGGCTGAGTCCCTGGCGCTCTTGGGAGAGAAGATTAGAAACCTCCGTGGCCACGGCCTTCAGGAGGGTGTAAGCACCCGCCTGCTAGTCTACGCGGGAAGGTTGGTTGCGCAGGGGATTGAGCCCCGGCGCGCCGCCCAGGTCTCGGTTGTTTGGGGGCTAACGGACGACGCTGACATCCAGCGTAGCGTGGCTGAGGTTGTCGCTTCCATTTTCCCGTAGCTCAGCCCAGTCTCGCACCATCAATCGAACAGAGGCGATATATCAGCATGACTGTTCCCCTCCCCGAAGCGTTAAAGGGTCTCATGGCCCAGCGGACGCCTCGTGTAATAGAAGCCAATGGCGCGCATGACGCCGCCGTGCTGCTGCTTGTGGACCAGCGTCCTGATGACTACTACTTGCTACTAACAGTACGCTCCAATTACGTGCGGCTGCACAAGGGTGAAATTGCCTTTGCGGGCGGCAGACCTGAGTCCGTGGATAGTGACCTCCAAGCCACTGCCCTCCGCGAGACATGGGAAGAGGTGGGCATACAACAGAGCGATGTAACCATCTTGGGCCAGTTGGACCCCGTCCTCACCCGCACGGACTTCCTTGTAACGCCATACGTGGGGCTCATTCCCTATCCTTACACCTTCACCGCCAACGACAGGGAAGTGGGCGAGGTCTTGGAGGTCCCACTGGAGTCGCTGCTAGACCCAGTCAACACGCGCCATGAGACGCGGGTGAACCGAGCCGGTGTCTTGGACCGCCGCCACGCGTACGCTTTCGGGTCTCACCTCATCTATGGGGCCACCGCATGGATCATGACCCAATTCCTTGACATGGTGGCAACCATCAAGCTCCAAGAAGCCACAGCGGAGGTGTCTCTGTGAGGTCACCAACCCTAAAGCAGATCACCACTGAACTACAGCAATACCCCCCTGCCCTCCTTGCCGCCTTTGAAGAGACTCAGGAGGCGGCGGCTGAACACTTGGATGAGACCCAGGTGCTCAAATGGGCCCGTGAAGGAGTCCGCATATCACAGCAGACGGGCCGGGCATGGGAAGCTGCGGTGGAATACTTCCACGTCAGTTCTCAAGTGCTGGAGGTTTTGACCTTCCCTCAGTTTCTCCGCTGGTCTGAGAACGGTGCGGTCCTGTGTGAGGAATCACCCACGGTGGCATCCTCCTTCTTTAAGATGAGTCCTGCCGTCCTCGCACACCTGCCAGCCCGGTACGTATCCGGCTGGGCTGGCCTGGGCAAGCAGCTTTGCCGCGGTACATGGAAGTCCAGCAGCTTAGCGGCCCGGTTCTTTGAATCAAGCCCTGACCTCCTCGCGCACCTGAGCTACCGTGAGATGGAGCAGTTCGTGGGGCTGGTTAACTCGCTCTCGTACCGCTCATTTGACCTTGCAACAGAGTGCCTGCACCTTGGTCAGCGCGTCTTTCCCAACGTCAGTCACCGGGGAGAGCTCATCTCCCTGGCGGTAACCCTGGCGGAGAGCAGTTGGCGAGAAGTGCGCGGCGCTTTTGAAGTTGCGGCCCGCATCGCCACCGGCGTGGACAGGAGTCAGCGCAGCAAGTTCTTCCATATCACGGAGAGCATGGCCAAACAGGGCATGAACAACGTGTCCGGGTTCATGCTGGAGGCCACACAGGCGTTGGCCAGGATCAGCGCTGAAAACCACGGCCACGTGCTGGAACAGGCGGAGGCGCTTAGCACACAGTCCATGGATGCCGTGGGCGCGTTTCTTGCCAGTGTTCCACGAGTGATGGAGCGCATCAGTGTTGGGCAGGTGGACTCTTGGTTCCAGCAGGGCGTTGAATTGCTTAGTGAGAATGTGGACGGCGGCGTGGCCTACTTCCGCTTGGAGTCAGCCCGATCAGAACAGGTACTGGAGGGCCTTTCCTCCAGCGTAGAGATGGAGAAAATCAGAGGATTCCTTCGCCTCTACTGCCAGGCTCTGGCTGGGTCGGAGGTGGAAATCAAACCTGCTCATGAGTTGTCAGACAAGAACCTTGGCTGGGTGTCCGTTGAGGCCGCCTCCACGGATGGCACCAGCGTGTACCTGCCAGAGGTGGCTGACCAGTACGCGGACAAGGCCAAGAACTTCGCATGGCTCAAGGTGGTATCCACTCACCAAACAGGCCACCTGGAGTACAACAGCTTTCAATTCGACTATGGGCAGCCGTCTAACTTGTTTGATGACCTCCGTCCCAAGTTCAACCCCGCTGTCAGCGATGACATTGCCAGCGAGCAAGAGAGCCCAACCAACATCTCTCGGCTATTTGACCTCTTCACCAACCGGCAGATGGGCGCAGATATCTTCTCCGTTGTGGAAGACGCTCGTATCGACAATCTACTCAAGCATTACTACAGGGGCCTGGCCCCGGACTATCAGTCGGTCCAGGTTGACGCGCTAGGCACCCGGCCCTCCATCAAGGAAATGCCTCTCCAGCAAGCCATGGTGGAGTTGCTTGTCCGCCTGAGCTTGGACCGGTCTGCTCATGTGCCGGTACCTGTGGAATATGCGGACCAGGCCAAGACCCTTGCGGGCATCCTACGTCACCTCCAAGACACGGGAGCCACGGTGGAAGATTCTGCAGAGGCTACCCTTCGCATCTACCACATCATCTCCCAGCTACCTTCAGCGCAAATAGCGCCAGATGAATGGGAGGACCAAGACCTAGACAACGAGGAGTTCACCGAGGGCGACAGCGACCAGATTGTGGAGGAGATGCAACGCCGCCAGGAGGGTGACGGCCAAGAGTCATCGGAGGACTACGAGTCACCGGACGACGTGGACTTCCGGGGCGACTTCAAGCCTGAGATGGTCCAGCTCCTGATGCGGATGCGGAGTGAACAAGGCGCAGACGGCAGTGAAGAAATGCAGGCCATGAGCCAAGAGATGCTCGAGGAGATGCTTAAAAACAGCACTGACCTGGATATGGAAGAGGGTGAAGACCTGACGGCCTTTGCCAATAACCTGATGAAGGAAGCAGAGAGCTCCTCCAAGAAAGGCCAGGTCTCCTCAGGGAACGCCCAGATTCCTCACCAAGATGAAGAGGGCGGCCCCCTGGACTCACGAGAGCCCCGCAGCTACGTCTACGATGAATGGGACTTCAGGGCCAATGACTACCGCCCACGCTGGTGCGTCGTCCATGAGAAGCAGGCCGTAGCAGGTGATACTCGCTTCTATACGGAGACCCTCCAGACCTACGCGGGCCTGATGGAACAGATTAGACGCCAATTTGAGATGGTACGGCCTGAGGTGCACCGCAAGGCCCGCCGGCTCAAAGAGGGTGAGGATATAGACCTGGACGCCGCCATAGACGCCATGATAGATATCCGCGGCGGCCACTCCCCTGATGACAACGTCTACTGGCGCAACAACAAGGATGAGCGCGACGTCAGTGTGGCCTTCCTTCTGGACATGAGCGCATCTACAGCAGAAGCCGTGGATGATACCCGCCGTGACGCGGCAGACTGGGACGTTCCCACTGACCCAGCGGAGTACGCCAAGTGGCTGCGCACTCGTCGCACGGAAGGGACGCGCCGCCAGTACAAGCGCATCATAGACATAGAGAAAGAGTCCATGGTGCTGCTGATGAGCGCCCTAGACCTCATTGGAGACCAATACGGCGTGTATGGCTTCTCAGGCTTTGGCCGGGAGAACGTGGAGTTCTACGTCATCAAGGACGTGGAGGAAAAACCCTCTGACCTTGTGAAGCAGCGTTTGGATAAAGTCGCGCCACTCCATGCCACTCGCATGGGGCCCGCCATCCGTCACACCATATCCAAGCTGGAGGCGGTACAGTCCAGGACCAAATTTCTCTTCCTCATCAGTGACGGCCGCCCCCAGGACCGCGGGTACAGCCGTGAAGGTGTGGAAAAAGAGTACGCCGTCCAGGACACCAGGATGGCCCTTATGGAAGCGAGGCAGAAAGACATTACGCCCTTCTGCCTTACGGTGGACCGCCAGGGCCATGACTATCTGAAGATGATGGCCGGTGACATGAATTATGAGGTACTTCCAGACATCTCAGAGCTTCCCAGCAGGCTGCCCTACCTGTACCGGCGGCTCACCCTTTAATCGAATCCTGAACGAATAGAAAAAGCCCTCTGGTGCACACCAGGGGGCTTTTTTATCTACTGACTACATCGGGCCTGATGTCACTCAGGGCTTTTATTTCGTTTGCAGCGCCTGCACTAGTTCCAGCAGGGCCTGCGTCACCGCGCGGTTGCGGACCAATCCTCGTCGTGGTGGGAACTGGTGCTTGACCACACCGGAGCCGCCCGGGTGCGCAATGCCTATGAACGCCGTGCCGCCTGGGTGCCCTTCTATTTCCTCAGCGCCCGCAATCCCCGTAGTGCTGATGGCACAGTCAGCGCCTAAATTTCGCCGTACCGCCTCCGCCATTGCAGCCGCGCACTCTTCACTCACCACTCCATGCGCCTTGATGATGGCGGGGTCAACACCCGCGTACTCCTTAGCTTCATTGCTGTAGCTGACCACGCCTCCCAGGAAGTATTCGGAGCTGCCAGGGATGTCCGTTATGGCGCTGGCTATCATGCCTCCGGTGAAAGACTCCATCAC
>CAVOAJ010000118.1:0-5402 GCA_963693605.1 Dehalococcoidia bacterium
TGTCCCATGGCCCAGGCCGAGTGCTTCACTCAAGCACCGTCCATGGTAATCACAGCACAAGGCCACCAAAGTCGCTGTCACTATTGGCAGGACGTCCATTTTGGAATGTGGTCCCAAGGTGAAGTAAAAGAGCCGCCAACAAGCGAGTCAGCGCGGCCTCTACTTGAAGTAAAAGGACTACGCCGTTTCTATGGCCAATGGCAGCGCAAGTTTCTTTTTTTTGGCCCCCGTGTACGCCCTCCGGTGCGAGCAGTGGTGGACATAGACTTTGAGGTGAAGAAGGGCCACACGCTGGGCATTGTGGGAGAGAGCGGGTCTGGGAAGTCCACCGTGGCGCGTACGCTGGTGGGTCTCAACGAACCGACTCGTGGTGACATTCAACTCAACGGACTGCCCTTAGCTGGGGAGGTTGGAGGCCGTACCCGAGAACAGCAGGGTGACATCCGGATGGTGTTCCAGAACCCAACAGCATCACTAAACCCCAAATTGCCAGTCAGCCATGCGATTTCTCGATCGCTGCAACGGTATGCAGACCTTTCAGGCCACGACGTCTACGAAAAGGCAGTCGAATTGTTTGACACGGTGGGACTGGACGCTGAATACCTCCAACGCAAGCCGAGCGAACTGAGCGGCGGGCAGTTACAACGAGTCGCGCTAGCGACGGCCTTTGCGGGCGACCCAGACCTCATTGTGGCAGACGAGGCGGTATCTGCCCTGGACGTTTCAGTCCAAGCTCAGGTGCTCAACCTGTTGGAGTCACACCAGAAGGAAGCGGGGACGTCCTACGTATTCATTTCGCATGACTTGGGCGTAACCAGGTACGTTTCAGATGAAATCATGGTCCTGTATGCAGGCCACGTGGCTGAGTTCGGGAAGACGGAGGACGTGCTTCATTCACCATCGCATCCCTACACAGAGGCGTTGCTCTCATCAGTGCCCATTCCTGACCCAGACGCTAAGCCCACTCGCATCCGGCTTGAAGGGTCTGTCCCAACGCTTCGTGGCAGGTTCTCTGGCTGCTTCTTTGCCGGAAGGTGTCCAAGGAAAATTGGGGACATCTGTGATGATTCGCCACCGCCCACGCAGGTCGTCCCTGGTGGAGCAGGCCACATCATCAATTGTCACATTCCAATAGAGGAACTTACCGCAGCGCAAGCAGAGGCGTAGCTAAGCTGTCAGGCGTGCTTCGTAAGGCGTAACGCCGCCCTCACCCAACGATATCTGCAAGCCGCTCAAGCTGGTCAATGTTGGCCACAGTGGGCAGGAACATGATTTCATTCATGCCAATGTCCTCCCGCGCCTTTATGACCTCTTTCACCTGCTCCACGCTGGTGGGAATGGCCCGTGCCAGTGGCTCAGCCGCCGCGCCAAGGTTGCGGTAGTAGTCAAAGACACATGCGGGGCCAAACTCCTCAGCGCCGGGACCCAGCGCAAAGTGGAAAACGCACATGAATTTGGGCTTGCCGGAACGGCCATTGGCCTTCCAGGACTCCACCGCCTGTGCGTAAGCGCTTGAAGCGTTGGCGGCAAGGCCGGACCCGGCAATGTAGCCATCGGCCCAGCGCCCCACCCTAGCGATAGCTGCGGGGTTGGTGCCGCCAATGTAAACCTCAGGGCCTCCCCGCTGAACGGGCGCAGGGCCTATCGGCCCGATGTCGTCAGCAAGCGACTCACCAGACCAGATGCGCTTCATCGTTTCCAGTTGCGCATCGAAACGCTTGCCGCGCTGCGCTATCTCAGCGGGCGCTGCCTTGAAGTCGTCGGGACGCCTTCCAATGCCCAGCCCAAGCGTCAGCCTGCCATTGGAGAGCGCATCCAGGCTGGCGGCCTCCTTGGCCAGTACACCAGCGTTGCGGAGGCTGGCCAGGAGCACGTTTGTTACCAACCGAACTCGTGTTGTCACGCCAGCAGCGGCTGCCAGGGTCACCATGGGTTCATAATTGCCGTACACCAGCCGGTCCAAGCAGCCAATGCTGGAGAACGGCCCTGCGTCCGCCCTAGCGGCCCACTCAAGGATTGCGTCACCCTGTGCGCCAGGTAGGTTGGATGGCAGGTTGAGTCCAATCAGCAAGATATTTCTCCGTTGTGTTTACAATGAGCCGACGATGTCTGCAAGCCGTTCCATTTGATCCATGGTGCCTCTGGTGGGCATGAACATGATTTCATCCATGCCAATAGCCTCCCTGGCCTTGATGACCTCTTTCACCTGCTCCACAGTTGTGGGCACGGCTTTGGCCATGGGCTCAGCGGCTGCGCCCATCAGCTTGTAATAGTTGAGGACATAGGCAGGGCCAAACTCTGCTGCCTCATCACCCAATGCAAAGTAGAACACGCACATGAATTTGGGCTTACCGGAGCGTCCGTTGGCCTTCCATGAGTCCTCTGCCAACTTGTAAGCACCACCTGCGTTCTCAGCGGATCCTGATCCAGCAATGTAGCCGTCAGCCCAGCGCCCCACCCTTGCAATGGCAGCGGGATTGGTGCCGCCAATGTAAATTTCAGGGCCTCCCTTTTGCACTGGCGCAGGCCCTATTGGGCCAATGTCGTCAGCCAGGGACTCGCCAGACCAGATGCGCTTCATCGTTTCCAGTTGACCATCGAAAAATTTACCGCGATGACTGCTATCGGCGGGGGCCGCTTTGAAGTCGGCAGCTCGCCTGCCAACGGCCAGGCCCAGGGTCAGCCGTCCATTGGAGAGAGCGTCAACGCTGGCCGCCTGCTTTGCTAGGATGCCCGCATTGCGCAAGGGCGCCATCAGAATGTTAGTGACCAACCTGACGCGCTTGGTCACTGAGGCGGCCGCCGCCAGCGTCACCATGGGCTCGTAATTGTCGAAGGTAATTCGGTCTATCACACCAATACTTGAGAAGGGACCGGCGTCAGCCTTGCGAGCCCAATCAAGAATGAAATCCCCTTTGGCTCCGGGGATGTTAGAAGGCAGGTCAATTCCAATTTGCAAGAGATACCTCCAGGCACGTTGGGGTGGGCCGCTGTCCGTCCATTCGCGGCCCGTGGGCGGATTCTATCAGCGGCCAGAGCATGCGGGTAGCGTTCAGCTACGCGAGTGCGGTTTCAGGGGGAGGTCTGGCTGGTAGGAGGAGCTTGTACAGCACCGGTGTCAGCAGGCCAAGGACTATGAAGAGCCCTCCAGCCACCCAGAGCGCCTCTGCCGTTCCCAGTGCCCTGGCGATGTACCCGAAGGTGACGGGTACAATGAGGTGGGCTGCGCCCCAGTACAACCCGACAACGGCAATGGCCATTCCGCGTTGTTCCGGCCTGCTCTGCTGTGCGGCAATGGTTGGGTACATGGTGCGCATGTTGGCGTATATCAGGCCGCTCAAGAACATGACGATGGTGACGATCCACGGAAAGCCCTCAACAAACGTGGGAATAACCGTAAACACCCCGGTCAGGATGAAGGCCATTATCATCAGTCGCTGTTGTCCCAAAGCACCCACAATGGCCCCAAAGGCAAAGGCCACTATCATGGTGCCAACGGGGTGAACGGCACGAATAACGCCAATGGTCGCCTCGTTGTAGCCCACCTCTTTGAAGTAGGCAGGGTATACAGAGCCAAGAAGCGCTATGACCGTAGCGGAGCCAAATGCCGCGAGTCCTGCCAGGTGAAGCGAGCGCACTTTCAGCAAGGCGGGGATTGGCTTGAAGGAGCCAAGGATGGTCCGTGGGGCTTCCTTCCTGGGTAGCCGGGGCATCAGCAGCGTAGCCACTATTCCCACTGCCGAGACGCTGGCGGTGATGGCAAAGGCCCAACCAAAGCCAAAGGCTGCGGCCGCTCCACCAGAGGCCAGCGCCCCCGCCATCTGGCCCAGGCTCTCAAAGCTGAGCAGTCGCCCCAAGGCCGTGCCAGGACGTGATTCAAAGCTACGGCTGGCGTAAGACTGGGAAGGTGTCCAGTAAATGGACTGCCCAATGCCCATCACCATCTGCATCACAATGATGCTCCAAAGGGCAGTGTTGCCTATGAACCCCAGAGCGCCTAGTGCAATGGTTATGAAGGTGACCAACAGCACGGTGTGCTCACCAAAGCGGTCAGAGAAGGCGCCTGCTGGAAAGCGTAGCCCTAACTGAAATATCCCCTGGGCTGATATGACGATACCCACGGCGGCGACGTCATAGCCAACGTCCAGCACGTATAGCGGCACCAGCAGGAACAACATGCCTATGGACACACCGAAGGAGAAGCCCACCGCATAGACAAGCAGGGATGGCCGGTGGCGCATGTCCTCCGGGATACGGTCCAAAAGGCCGGTTGCTTGGGCCATACGGGTAGTCTTGCCCTTTCTTAACCTTCGAAGAGAAAGTCGCCTATATAGCCGTCGTCGTCTGGCTGTGGCGGGACAAAGTAATAGCCCCCGGACACGGCGGTGTAGAAGGACTCTATAGCGTCCTTACCCACGTCCTCAGTCCCCGTGTACCGGCTGGTCATTTGGCCTTTAACAGCCTCGTACTGCGCCAGGTCACGGACAAAACAGACGAAGAGCAGCCCAGCCTCATCCCGTCCTGCGAAGGGAAAGCTGCGACGCAGAATTTCAATCTCGCCAGCCTCAGTCTCAAGACTGCTCTTAAGTCTGTGGCTGGTAGCGGGTTCACGCTCAGGGTCCAGCTTGGCACTGTCCGCTTTGCGACGGCCCATCACCTTCTCTTGCTGGTCCACCGTGAGCTTTTCCCAGCCTGCCAGGTCCTCTCGTATCTTGCGGAACACCAGGTAGCTGCCGCCGGAATCAGCCTCATCATCACCAATGAGCACCACAGGGATGCGCGCGTCTCCTTTGGGGTTACCCGTCCCGTCCACAAAGCCCATGACGCCCCGTGACTCCGGCAGACCCAAGCCCACCTCGTGGTCCCGCAGGGAGAACGCAGGGGCAAGGTGACCACGTACCGCCTTTTCCGCGTGGTAGGTGCCAGAGCGGTCATTAGCGCAAATCTGAACTATGAGGTCCGCCTGAGTATCCACAGGGTTGAAGGCGTCACCCTCCCAACCAGGCATGAGTTTCAGGGCATCGGGCGCGCTCTCTGTCCGGCCCAGCTTCTCAAAGATTGGCAACCCAAACCCAACGGTCACCGTGAGGGTCTGAGCGCGATACCAATCATGGAGCCGCTCCGTCATGTCTTCCCATAGCCGCGCCAGAGCGTCCGGCGCGGCGGAGGCATCACGCAAGTCATAGGTCAACAGCGTTGCGTGACCTTGAGGGGGTTCCAATATCCCTTTTTGCTCGCTCATTTCACTCTTTCTTGAACGTCCGTCTACGCGCTACACCTTCAGGTACTTGTCGAACCAGCCAACCGCTTTACCCCACGCATCCATAGCTGCCTCGCGACGATAGCTGGACCGCTCATCACAGTGGAAACCGTGGCCGCAGCCAGGGTATGAGTGAAACTCA
>CAVOAJ010000119.1:0-5349 GCA_963693605.1 Dehalococcoidia bacterium
CTCGTCTTCTCCCCACTCCTCTAAGAGTGCCTTGGGCCAGTTGGCCTGGTCACGCCATGACTCTGGGGCCCATCCTTTTTTGATGGACCTCTCTATGTTGCCAATGATTTGCTGTCCAAGGAATTCAGGCTTTGCGTGGAAGCCCGGGTAGTGGCTCATGCCTGCGCCAAAAATCTCGCCCATGGTCAGACCTCCTTCAATCACGATTGCGCTGGCGAGGATATGCCCGTGCAGCGTGGGCGTCAAATTACTTATCGCATACGTTGACACCACAGGAGGAGCACCCTATCATCGGCCCGCTTTATGATGACGACCTGCCTTGTCACTTCACGAAAGCATACGTTCCAACAACAGAGAAGTGGAGAGGTAATAAACCATGGGAATGGAACTGACCAAAGACCCGTCCAGCCGTGGGCTGACGGAAGAGGACATCATTCATATACCTGGCATGTCCAGCCAGTGGGTCCGCTTGGCCAATGGCGCCAGGGCCCACTACACCGTTTCCGGTGACACTGGGCCGGCTGTCATTTTCCTGCATGGCGGCATCGTCGGTTCATCAGGCACCGCAGGCTTTCGATTCACGGCCCCTTTTCTTGGAGCCAACGGGTTCAGGGTCTACTGTCCTGACAGGCCTGGTTTTGGATGGGCGGACTCACGAGAGGAACATCGCGTGAAATGGGGGCACAAAAGCCAGGTGGACTTTGTGAGCCAATTTGCTGACGCCCTCTGCTTGGACAAGTTCCACCTTTCCGGTAATTCGATGGGCGGGCAGGTAACCACGCATTACGTTTTGGCCCACCCTGACCGCATTTTGAGCTTTGCTTTGATTGGCACCAATATTGGGAACATCGTGCAGAAGTCTCGTATCAGCGGCAAGGACTCCAAATGGTCACCTAACCCTGACTTTGTACCACCAGTATGGGATGGCTCAGAGGACAGCATGCGCCTTCTCATGGAGGGCATCATCTACAACACGCCGGAGATATGGCCTGAGTTGATTACCATGCGAAACAAAGCGGCGGAGCGTCAGCGTAACTCAGCCATGCCGGGAGGGCTTGGTGCCGGACGTCCTGCTGACGGTGGCCCAGCTCCTGCTATTGGCGGCGGCCCTGACATCCCTGAGTACCATCAGTGGCTTACCACGAAGGACAGGCTGGATAAGATCAACATACCTGCTATTTACCTCTACGGCTTACAGGACGTTCTGACCCCTGTTGAGAACGCTTTCAATCAGGAAGACGTGGTCCCCAACATTCAGATGTTCTACCCGGATGAATGCGGCCACCAAGGTCAAACGGACCAGCCGCAGATGTTCAACCAGACGCTCTTGGAGTTCTTCCGAGACGGCAAGGTGAGCTGGAAGACCGCCCAATGGGCAGGAGTATCACGTCGTCGCGCCATCAACCCTGCGTTGGTGGAAACCCCATCTGGTGGGTTTCCTTCACCAGACCCCAAGCGATACAAATCGCCAGAGGCATACAAGGCTGCAAAGGACTAGATGCCCTAGCTGATACAGGATGACTAAGGGGCGCTCCGAGTGGGGCGCCCCTTTTCTGTTACCCAGAATCGTCTGTGAAACGCGGGCAGGCTTTCCGTAACCACCTACCGAACGAAAGCGATTGCAGATGAAGGCAGCGCTCCGTTCCAACCGCCACACGCCGCATCTCTGTCCACCCATAAGAACAACGTATCGTCAATCAGTGAGAGCACGATACGGTGTGGTGTCGGCTCCACCCACATGCTGGCGGGCACCGCATCAAAGCAACGCACGTCACCGTCAGTCACATTATTGAATGGCGCTGCTTCATCTGTAGTCAGGTGCAGCACTGAAGCATCCACCTGGCTGTCAACATTGCCCATGGACAACGCGGACTTGGAAGGGTCAATGCTGTCTGCTGCCAGTGCAATTCCCCATCCTTCCACAAAGCCTTCCGGCAGATCACGCAGCACCCAAATGCCTGCGGCGGTGCCGGGCGTATCCTGCGCTACCGTGCCGCATATCGGCTCTCCGCTCCTCTTCATCAAGCCATCATGACTGCCTAATAACGCCTCCAATAAGGCGCGAGGCTCTTCTGCGTAGTAGTCCAGCGGGCAAACAATGCTAGTCAGCCATGGCACTCGTTCAGGGTTGGCGAACGTATGTGACACGCGGTGGTCCAACAACCCAACGTCCAAATTCCCGAATATTCCCATCTTGCCTATGGGGTCACCAGGGTTGAGCTTCACACGTTGATGAGAGAAACATTCAGTTATTGATTCGTCAGCAGTGGACCGGGAGCTGCAATCTTCAAAGGGTTCAAGAGCCGCCAATAGGGCAGGGTCTAACGCGGAGAGGTGGCCAAACCACCCATACAGATCATCACAGGGTGAATATTCAATGCTGTAGTCGGTCTTGTACGACCTGCTGGCGAACTCCACGCGCGCTGCACGCGTGACCCAGACTTCCCCTGGTGAAACAACATCAGGGACATCAGCGAGTAGCTCCTCGCCGTTGATGAACGCCCCTTTTGCGTACCAATAGGTGTGTTGTGTGGGGAAGGTATGTGAGGGAGGGTTGAGCTTCCCCAATGGGGCGATGCCTTGCAACAAACCAGGGTCGACAGGCGCCTGTGAGAATACAGGTGCATTGCCATTACACGCAGGCAACTGTGACTCCCTGGATCCGGACACGACAGAGCCGCACGCTGCCAGCAATATCCAAAATGCACTTAATACGCTGAGATAAAGAAAGAGCCTAATACGAAGGTTCATGCATGCATGATACCAATCAGGAATAACTGTCATCTGCATGTAGTACCATGGCGCGCGGCATCAGCCTGACCTAATTTGAGGAGTTAACAATGGCACTCAATGTGCGCCGTGTGGTAACGGCCAACGACGAAAATGGAAAGGCCGTGGTCTGGATAGATGACCAAGCGAGTAATGTCAGGGCTAACCGCCCTGGGGTTACCTCAGTCCTCATTTGGACAACGGACTCCACGCCAGCTGAGTTAACGGGCCATGAGGACCTTGGCGCACGCAAAATGGAACGACCGCCGCCACATCATGGCACCATCTTTCGCGTCATGGAATTGGAGCCTGGCAACGGCCAGGACATGCACCTTACGCCGACAATTGATTATGCACTCGTGATGCGTGGTGAGGTTGATATGGAGCTGGACGACGGAGTGGAGGTGCACTTGAAGCAAGGCGACGTCCTGGTCCAGCGGGCAACGGTGCACAACTGGGTCAATCGTGGCACTGAGCCTTGTACGTTAGCCTTCATCCTGATTGATGCATCACCATAACGTTGAGGTATTAACAATGGCACCAAATGTACGCCGCGTGATCACAGCCAATGATGAGAACGGCAGGGCGGCAGTGTGGATCGACGACTTTGCTACTAATGCTCGGAAGCCTCGAGATGGCGTGACGTCGCTGCTACTCTGGTCAACTGACTCAACGCCTGCTGATACCTCAGGCAATGAAGACCTTGGGCTGCGAGAGGTAATAGGAGCGCCCCCGCACAGAGGAACAGCGTTCCGAGTTATAGAACTCCTGCCCGGGAATGGATACTACATGCATGTGACTCCAACCATCGACTACGCGGTAATCATGTCCGGTGAGATAGATATGGAATTGGACGATGGTGTGGAAGTCCACTTAAAGCAAGGCGATGTTGTGGTACAACAAGCAACGGTGCATGCATGGATAAACCGTGAGACTGAGCCGTGCAACATAGCGTTTATCTTGATAGATGCGACACCGTAGAGGCCCAGTCCAATAGGACATGGAAATAGCAAGACAAGCATTGCTGGATTGTTTGCGCAGGCACGTCAGGTGTGATATACGGAGCGCAACCTATACTGGGAGGACGGGATGACAAACTCATACCCCAATTCAGCCATCAAGCTGAACAAAAATGAAGGCGCCAAACCCTGGGTCAAGGATTTCCACTCGATTTACACCGAGCTGGTTGGCTGCCAGATCCGTACCATCAAAGGCAAAAAATATGTCACACGCGTGATTGAGTACGATGGTGGCGGTGAGCCGCTGATCCTCATCCATGGCACCGGTGGGAGTGCGGAGTCCTGGTTTCGGAACATCCGTAACCTGGCAGTGAAGCACGGCTTCCACGTGTACTCCATTGACGCCATGTACCATGGCTTCTCCAGCAAAGAGCCTGTAACCGACGACCGCATTGGCATGCAGATAGAGCATCTGCTGGACTTCATGGACGCCGAGGGCATTGAGAAGGCAAACGTGGAAGGCGAGTCAATGGGCTCCTTTATCAGCCTTCGTCTTGGCTTGAATCACCCGGACCGCTGCCTGAAGCTGGTGCTTAACACCGGCGCGGCTGTGAACTTCAAACGGGAGTTCAAGCCGTCTCTTCAGCCACCAGAAGCTCTGCGGGTGCTGACCCAGGAGCTACTGGACAACCCCTCTGAGGAGACCGTCCGGCACCGCATGGAGTGGCTCATGGCCGCCCCAGAGCGTGTTGATGATGAACTTGTGAACCTCCGGCTCCAGTTCTTCAAGATGCCAGAACTGCAGCAGGCCCAACGTAAGACTGGTGCCAGCAACACGCAGGCCCCGGTGCTCCGAGTTGAAGAGGAAGCCCTCAAAGACATGAAGGTCCCGTGCCTGGTGTTCTGGAGTGAGTTCAACCCTGGCGGCGGACCAGACATTGGTGAGTACTTTGCCAGCCTGATCCCTGGCGCCAAATTCTTCAGCCTGCCGGACGCGGCCCACTGGCCCCAGTACGAGCATGCTGAAGAGCACGACCAGGTTGTTGCAGACTTCATTCACGGGAAGTAGTAGGCACCACACTTAGCGTTAGCTATACAGCGGCAGAGAGCCCCTGGCACATGCCAGGGGCTCTTTTTTGTGATTCAGCAGACAGAATCAAGGCGGCTATTGTGCTACATTGATTTACGTTGTCCTAACTGAGCTAAGGAGCGTTAGTGGTTAATCAAAATGATCGTAACTCTGGAGTAATTGAGGAGTTCAGAAAAAACGAAGGCAAAGTTAGCGGCAGGTTTGAAGGCAGGCCTGTCTTGCTCATCACCACAACAGGTGCAAAGTCAGGCCAGGCGCGCACCACGCCCGTGATGTACCTTGCGGACGGTGACCGGTGGCTGATATTTGCATCCAAGGCTGGCTCGCCACGGAACCCCGATTGGTATCACAACTTGGTCGCCAACCCAGATGTCACCATAGAGGTGGGGACAGAGGCCATTGAGGCCAACGCCGCCATAGCTGATGCAGGTGAGCGAGACACCTCCTATGCCAAGCAGGTAAGTCTTTATCCGCAATTTGGTGAATATGAGCAGAAGACCACACGCAAAATTCCAGTTGTTATCCTGACTC
>CAVOAJ010000120.1:0-5327 GCA_963693605.1 Dehalococcoidia bacterium
CCGTATGCGTGACCTCACTGCGCACCCGCTACGTATCATGCAGTCGTCGGGAGGTAGCATCACCGTGGACATGGCGTCGCGACAGCCCGTGCGCACCATCCTCAGCGGACCGGCGGGAGGCGTCGTAGGCGCACGGTACGTCGCAGAGGCCGCCGGGTACAGCCACATCATCACGTTTGACATGGGCGGCACCTCCACGGATGTCTCTCTTTGCCCAGGCCAGATACAAACCACCACGGGGTATGCCATTGGCGTGAGTCCCATAGGCGTTCCAGTCATAGACATCCATACCGTGGGCGCGGGCGGCGGGTCCATTGCCAAGGTGGACGTAGGCGGAGCGTTGCGCGTGGGTCCAGAGTCGGCAGGTGCAGACCCTGGCCCCGCATGCTATGGCGTTGGCAGTGACGCCACGGTGACTGATGCCAACCTGGTCCTGGGCCGCATGGCCCCTGCGCACTTCCTGGGCGGCAGGATGGCCTTGGACGCAGGACGAGCGGCAGAAGCAGTGGGCAAGCTGGCATCCGCTATGCATACGCCTGTGGAACGCGCAGCGTTGGGCGTTATCCAAGTAGCCAACGCGGTCATGGAACGGGCGCTACGCACCGTGTCCCTGGAGCGCGGCCACGACCCTCGTGACTTTACGCTGGTGGCCTTTGGCGGCGCGGGGCCACAACACGCCTGTGAGCTAGCCGCAGCGCTGGACATTCCACGCGTACTGGTGCCGTTGCACCCCGGCCTGCTCTCGGCCCTGGGCGTGGCCATGGCAGACGTGGTCAAGGACTACTCGCGCACGGTGATGGTCAGGGACGCAGGCGGCATGACTGCCCTGGAAACGGCTTTTGCTGAACTGGAAGCGCAGGGTCGCCAGGAGATGGCCACCGAGGGGTTCCCACCAGACGCGCTACAGGTACAACGCTCGTTGGACGTCCGTTATCGAGGGCAGTCGTTTGAGTTGCCGGTGGAGTGGCCTGGCGGCGACAGTCCCTACGACGCAATGGCCGCTGGCTTTCATCAGGCGCACCTACAACGGTTCGGGTACATGGATGAGCGCAACGCCGTGGAAGCGGTGAACGCACGGCTGCGCATCACCGCACCCACGTCACGACCCACTCTTGAACATAGCGAGCCCACGTCAGGCGACGTACCAAGCGACGGCGAGGCCCAGGTGTGGTTCGAGGCTGGCCCGCAAGCCACGCATATCTATGACCGCGACGCGCTGCGCGCCGGCCACCGGTTCGTCGGCCCAGCCCTGGTCTACCAGATGGACGCCACCACAGTAGTCCCGCCGGGCTGGCAAGCCGAGGTAGACCCTTACCGCAACCTGATACTCACCCCGGAGAGTGCATAGCCCATGGCTGTCGACGCCGTATCGCTGGAAGTGTTCCGCAACCTCCTGGCCTCCGTAGCTGAGGAGATGGGCGTGTCACTAGGCCGCACGGCCTACTCAGTCAACATGAAGGAGCGGCGTGACTACTCCTGTGCGTTGTTTGACCCGCAGGGCGTGATGGTGGCCCAGGCTGCGCATATCCCCGTACACCTTGGCGCAATGACAGCCTCCGTACGTGCCGCTCTGGACCATCTGTCGCTGGAACAAGGCGACGTCGCCATCCTCAACGATCCGTTCCTGGGCGGTACGCACCTGCCTGACGTGAGCCTTGTCGCGCCCATCTACACTGAAGTAGGTGGCAAGTCCGTCCTGGCAGGGTACGTGGCCAACAGAGGACACCACGCGGATATAGGCGGGATGTCGCCAGGATCACTGCCGTTGTCCACGGAGCTTTACCAGGAAGGCGTCATCATTCCGCCGCTCAAGCTCGTAGAGGGCGGTCAGACCAATGATGCGCTCCTGGACATCATCTGTCGCAACACGCGCACACCAGAGGAGCGCAGGGGCGACTTTGCGGCGCAGATGGCCGCCATACGCACCGGAGAACGGCGTCTGCTGTCGTTGGCGGAGCGTTACGGCCTCTCAACCGTCCACGAGCATATGGCCGCCTTGCTGGACTACACAGAGTCCCTGACCAGGGCTGCGCTGCGCAAGGTGCCAGAGGGCCGCTACACCTTCAGCGACGCCATGGACGACGACGGCCTTGGCCACGGCCCGTTGCTTATCACCTGCACCGCTGATGTCGCCGAGGGGCATGTCGTGTTTGACTTCACTGGCACCGCGCCCCAGACCATCGGCTGCATCAACGCGCCTCTGGCCGTCACGGAGTCTGCGGCCCTCTACGTGGTGCGGTGCCTTGCGGGAGAGAACGTCCCCACAAACGACGGCGTCCGCAGGGCAGTCACGGTGGTCGCGCCAACGGGGAGCATGGTCAATGCGGAAGCGCCAAGTGCGGTCAGTGGCGGCAACGTTGAGACCTCTCAACGCATAACGGACGTGCTCCTGGGCTGCATGGCCCAGGCTATGCCGGAGCACGTCCCTGCCGCCAGCCAAGGCACCATGAACAACGTGCTCTTAGGCGGGCGTAACGCAGCCACGGGGCGGCCATTCGCTTACTACGAGACGATAGGCGGCGGCATGGGCGGCGGTCCCAACGGACCCGGCGCGTCAGCAGTACAGTCGCACATGACCAACACGCTCAACACGCCAATCGAGGCGATGGAGTTCGAGTTTCCGCTGCGGGTGCGGCGTTACGCGGTACGACAAGGCAGTGGCGGCAAGGGGCGCAGCCCCGGCGGCGATGGCATCATCCGCGAGATGGAGTTCCTCTCGCCAGCCCACTTGACGGTGATATCAGAGCGCCGGACTAGTAAGCCGTATGGCTTGCAAGGTGGTGAGCCCGGCTCCAATGGCGAGAACCTGCTGTTGAAGGGCGGCTCTGAGCGCCAGGAACTACCCGCCAAGGCCAGCGTGGACGTGGACGAAGGCGATGTATTGCGGATCACGACCCCTGGCGGCGGTGCTTGGGGTAAATCTCCCGAATAAAAAAGAGGGGCGCCCTGTTCAGGGCGCCCCTCATACGTATGTGAGTCGTTACGTCAGCCCGCGCTGGTCTCCGCTAGCTCCTGCTCCGACTTCTCCACCTCATGCGGCGGCACGCCACGGGCCATGGTGCACAGCTTGCGCCAGGCAATCACGCAGGAATCGTGAGGTGACAGGTACTCTTTGTTGCCGTACTTGAGGAACGCATTTGCCCGGTTGTCCTGCTGAGAGAAGTTAATGTTGCGCTTCCATGTGCCGTAGACAGTCCAGTGGAGGCGGTCAAAGAACCGGGTGATGGGATTCTGGGCGTAGGGTGACCAGTGATAATACACCTGACGGCTAACCTGCTCCGTCATGGGCACTATCGCTCGTGTATAAGCGCCTTCACTGTCCACACGCCGTACCTGCCCGGGGAGGTGCTGGCTGATGCCCTCCCACTCCTCACCCAACCCCTGGACGCCATCCGGAAATACAGGCCTGGTCCTGTTGCGGGTTAAGAAGCCCTCAAATATCCAGCTCCACAACTTACGCCACTGGCTCTTGGGCCACCCATGGCCCAGCACGGGGAATTCCTGCTTGGCCGTGGCAGGCATGGCCGACGTTTCCTTCAACGGCACTCGACGAATGGTGCGACCGTTGATAATTTTGTACCGCTCCCCCACTCCCGGCCCAACGAAACGATGGGAAAAGAGTGTCATCCTGAAGCTGTTGCGGTGCAAGTATGGGGCGTGGCCCTCCTGGCCGTTCTCCGCAGAGGCGCGCCAGTCACCAAACCAGTGGTCAATGTGAAATTTTACCGGCGTATCTTCACGGAAGAGCTCCGGCGGAACGTCCTCCTCAATAGGTGCGGGCTCCCCCTCACCCATCCACACAAACACCATCCCCTTGTGGACCTGCGTTGGGTATATCCGAGACTTGGGCTTAGTTTCAGGAATCGTCGAGTTGGGGCCTTCGTTCAGGCAGGCCACCACCTCACCTTGTTCGTTGTAGGTCCAGCCGTGGTAGGGACACGTGATGGTGCCACGCCAGTGGCACTCACCCTCTGTGAGGCTGGCGTTGCGATGTACGCACATGGGGTCAATGGCCGCGACAGTCCCCTTCTCCTTGCCCTGAAAGAACACCAAGTCCTTGCCTAGCATTTTCCAAGTGCAGGGCTTCTTGCGCACCATCGTCTCTGGTAGAGCGGGGTACCAATACTCCGTGAATCCAAGGCGTGGCAGGACATTCCGGTTGTCACGGGCCAGCTTTTCGCCTGCTGAAACGGTCTGCTCGGCGTCATTGGTAGCTACCATGTCAACGCTCCTTCACTGTTAGCGCAACAATTATCGTAGACATCAGTATGCCAGATGCGTGCAAGCGATTCTAGTCGCCTAGCGGCGATATGGCGACGACTCTCCGCTCTTCCAGAAGCTCAAACGGCCTCCGTCAGCAGCTTTCCGTAGCCGGGAATGGTTTCCCGCACATGCAGCGCTGTGAGTATGGCCCATAGGGTGAGTTGCGTGCCAGTCAGCACCGTGGTGCCTAGGTCTTTTTCCAAAGTGTCGATTATCCCCAGCACGCGCCACGCGCCACCCAACATGTAAATGCCGTCAGCCTCAGGGTGTTCCAGATATGCCTTCTTGGCAGCACGGAAGACGTCCGTGGGCTGGATGAAGCTAGCGCCAGAAAAGGAACTGGCCTCCACAGCCACGGTCTCCACCACGTTCACCTTAGCGTCTGTCAGGTACTTGGTGAAAATCTCATTCTGCGCGCCCGCCGTGTAAGACATGAAGATAATCTTCTTCATGGACATGGCCTTCAGCGCGTTGAGCAGGACCATGGTGTCGAATTCGACTCGGATGCCATGCTGTTCAGTCAACTGCTTGGCCAGCG
Organism: Dehalococcoidia bacterium; assembly: GCA_963693605.1. Lineage (GTDB taxonomy): Bacteria > Chloroflexota > Dehalococcoidia > Lucifugimonadales > Australimonadaceae > JAQBVZ01. Next base: position 4,802 of record CAVOAJ010000120.1, read on the forward strand.
CGTGGTCATTGGGGTAGCCCAGGAACATGGGCGGTGGCGCGCCGTTAACCAGGATGTAGTCCACACCCATGGTTGCTAGCTCACCCACGCGCTCCCCTGCAACCTTGATGGCGTCACGGAACTCCTGGTCCGTACCTCCACGGACGCCCACATGCAGCGGAATCACGCCAATGCCCTCAGGCAGCAAACGGATAACCTCTTCCAGCGGGCCGGACCTGAACGTTGGCTTCACCAGCCCCACAATGCCTCGCCATCCAGCGGGTTTGTCCACACGTCACCTCCCTGCGTAATCAAGCGGAGGGGAGTATACCACTGGCCAGTCGCTAGCCTGCCTTACACCGTGGCACGGCGGTACATCCACGTGGCTGCGCTGATGAGCCCCACCGTCATACCCACCAGGACATACAGACCGGGCGCTATGGAGTCCCACACCCAGCCTTCAATAATGATGGCGCGGATGCCCACCAGGACGTACTCCACAGGGTTGAAGGAAACGGCCACTTTGAACCAGCCGGTGAGGAGTTCT
>CAVOAJ010000121.1:0-5315 GCA_963693605.1 Dehalococcoidia bacterium
TGGCTCTCAGGCATACCTGCAAGACCCGTTGAGCGGGACATGGAGGGTGGTGGACCTGAGTGAACTCCCCTTCCTGTTTGCTGGCGTGAATGTGAGCGTGGCAGATGCGCTGGTGGACGCGGTGGAGGTTACCTTTGTCGGAACGAGAGACTTGGATGGAGTGCCGGTTTTCGCTTTGAAGGCTACAGTCAGCACAGAAGTCCTGAAAGAGCTGGTGCCCTCTGCCCAGGTGGGGGAGCGGTTGTCTGTAGAGGTGCTGATGGGGCAAGAGGACGGCCTTGTGAGGAGCTTCCGTCTGGAGGGCGCGCTGCTGGTTCAGGACACGCCGGGGATGGTGCGAGTGTTGCGATTATCTGAGTTCAACGCCGCCATTACCATTGAGCCTCCTCTATGACCCTTCGTGATACTTCTGGGCTTTTCAGCGCCTTGGCCTACCTACGATGTGACTCTTTGTCATGAGCGACAGGTACACGCTTTCACCTAACGGCGCCTTGGCCTTGGTCTGCGGGGGCGTCTTTCTGGCCTCCCTTGACCAAACGTCCGTGGTGACCGCATTGCCGGAGGTGATGCTTAACCTTGGTATCCCCATTGACCGACTTGATAGCTTGGCATGGATGGTTACCGCTTACCTCCTAGGCTTCACGGTGGCCATGCCCCTCTTGGGCCGTGTTGGTGATATCTATGGCCACCGGCGGCTCTACGCTGGGGCGCTGGCGGTCTTCGCAGTCGGCTCCGTGGGCGTGGGTTTGGCGGACAGCCTGGGCTGGCTCCTTGTGGGTCGCGTGGCACAAGCCATAGGCGGCGGAGCGCTAATCCCCGCAGCCCTTGCCCTTGGCAGTGAGGGCGTATCAATAGCCCGGCGCGGTCTGGTAATGGGCATTGTGGGGGCATCGGCGGAGATGGGGGCAGTGCTTGGCCCGCTTTACGGTGGCCTGCTCATCCACACTTTGGGGTGGCGGTGGATTTTCTGGACGAACCTGGCTCCCATTGCGTTACTGGCGCTGGGATTGCTTTTCGTTAGGGAGTCCGCACGGCAGGGACGGCGGCTTGACCTTGTTGGCGGCCTATTGCTGGCGGCTGGGCTGGGACTGCTGACTGTGGCGTTGGCCCAGCGCACAACCTTCAGCGGTGGAATGGCGCTTCCGTACGTTATTGTGGCTGGCAGCCTTACATTGCTTGCGCTGTTGATAGTAGTTGAACGAAAGGCTTCAGAGCCTATCCTGGCACGTGGGCTGTTCCTCTCACGGCGATTTGTGGCGGCCTTCTCATCACAGTTGCTGGTGGGAAGCGCGCTCATCATGGCGCTGGTCACCGTCCCGTTGATGGCGAACACTGTGGCCGGAGAGTCTCCATTGGAGGGCGGCCTGCGCTTGGTACGCTTCACAGGAGCCATGCCTCTGGGAGCTCTGGCCGGTGGGTATGCTAGCCGATGGATAGACTATCGAATGCCCGTGGTGCTCGGGATGGGGCTTGCAGCACTAGGCTTTTTCATGATGAGCGGGTGGGACGCAGACGTTGCCGACCCTGCATTGACGCTTCATTTGGCGGTGGGTGGCCTGGGCTTTGGGCTGGTCATTGCGCCACTGCTTGCGTCGGCTGTCGAAGCGGGAGGGACGGAGTATCGCGGTACCGCAGCCGCCTTGATAACGGCTTCTAGAATGCTGGGGATGACGCTTGGGCTGGCGGCACTCTCCGCATGGGGCGTTGGCCACTTTCAGCTTCTCACTGGCAACCTAGCCTTTCCGTTTCCCTTCGCAGGAGAGACAACGGAGGCATTTCAATTACGGCAGGTTGTCTATCAGAACGGGGTGGCTGGTGCGTCCATGGAGTTGTTCTCTGCTTTCTTCCGGCTTGGAGCCTTTCTGAGTGTGGCTGCCATAGTCCCCGCACTGTGGCTCTCCCCGGCCCGCAAGGCTAAAACGCTATTGCCTTGACAGCCCAGCGGCTGGTGGTAGGGTAACCACCGCCAGCCGCTGAACGCTGGCAGAAACAGACCTAGAGAAGGAGCGCATGGCTACAACCACAGCACTTACAGAGGAAGGTACGTCCAAGTACGCCCAGGCGGGCGACCTTAAAATCCATTACAACGAGGCTGGGACGGGAGATGCGGTGGTGATGCTGCACGGTGGCGGCCCAGGCGCGTCTGGATGGAGCAACTACGTTACCAACTTCGGCCCCTTCTCGGAGCGTTACCGGACCATCCTTATGGACATGCCAGGGTACGGTAAGTCTGACCCCAAGGAGATGCACGAGGACTACCGCAACCGCATCAACGCCAAGGCGTTGCGGGATTTTCTGGACACTCTGGGCATCAAAAAAGCCAACGTTATTGGTAATTCTATGGGCGGCGCAACGGCGGCCACCTTTGCCATTGCCTACCCTGATCGCATCAACAAGCTGGTGCTCATGGGTGCGGGTGGTGGCGGAGCCAGCATCATGCAGCCCATGCCCCTGGAAGGAATCAAGCGCATTGCCGCGTTGTTTGAGAACCCCACGCTTGAAGGCTTCCGTGAGCTAATCAAGATATTTGTCTACGACTCCAGCTTTATGACGGACGAGTTGCTGCAACAGCGCCTTGCCAACACACTGGCGCACCCTGAACACTTGGAGGCGCGCCGGAAGTCCACCAAGCAGCTTGAAGATCTGTCACCGGAGCTAAGCAAAATACAAGCTGACACGCTGATTGTCTGGGGTCGTGATGACCGCTTTGTGCCGTTGGACCACGCACTGAAGTTCCTGTGGAGCATCCCCAAGGCGCAATTACATGTGTTCAGCGGGTGCGGCCACTGGGCGCAGTACGAAAAGTCTGGTGAATTCAACCCACTGGTCTTGGATTTCCTGACCAAGTAACACCCTGTGGAGAGAGACTCATGACCCAGACCATTACCGGAGCACCTGAGAGCCGGTACGCTCAAGCAGGTAGCTTCAAATTGCACTATCACGAAGGCGGCTCCGGCCACCCACTGTTAATGTTGCACGGCGCTGGGCCGGGAGCCAACGGCTGGGGGAATTACAACCGCAACTTTGCGGCCTTTGCCGCCAAGTACCGGACCATAGTCCCTGACCACCCCGGTTTTGGGCAGTCAGACCCTGTGGTTATCACGGATGAGCCGCGTGATGTGGTGCATGCTCGTGCGTTCAAAGACATGCTGGATACGTTGGATATTGAGCGGACGCATATTGTGGCGCACTCCATGGGCGGAGGCGTTGCGCTCCGGTTTGCTATTGAATACCCAGAGCGACTGGACAGGCTTGTACTCATCTGTCCATCAGGCGGTGGGCGTAGCATCATGCAGCCAACGCCCTCGGAGGGTGGTAAGAGCCTTGCACCGGTGCTCCGTGACCCCACGGTGGACACTTTACGGAGGTTCGTACACTTCCTGGTCTATGACCCAGCCACGGTGCCTGAAGAGCTAATCGAACGCCGTTACAAGGCCATGATGGACCGTCCGGAACACCTGGAGAACTTCCTCAAGAGCATGTCTGCGCCGGTGCCAGTGGCCAGCGACCTCTCGTTGAGGCTTCAGGAGGTTCAGGCGTCAACGCTTCTCCTCTGGGGGCGTGATGACAGGTTTGCTCCACTGGACCATGGTTTGAAATTCGTATGGGGCATTCCAGATGCCAGGCTCCACATCTTCAGTAAGTCAGGCCACTGGCCGCAGTATGAACACACGCTGGCGTTTAACCAGTTGGTGCTAAACTTCCTGGCTGGGTGAGTCCTAATATATGGTCGACAATAAAGAACAGTAAGGAGATTTCATGACGACACTGTCGAACGAGACTACAAGCAAGTTTGCCCAGGCAGGCAAACTCAAGGTGCATTACAACGAGGCAGGTTCCGGTGAGGCCGTGATTCTGTTGCACGGCGGCGGCCCTGGAGCCACGGGTTGGAGCAACTATTTCAAGAACATTGGCCCCTTTGCGGAGAAGTACCGCACCATTCTCATGGACCAGCCGGGCTTTGGTGAGACAGACTCCATTTCCATTAAAGATGAGGCCCGAGACCTGGTCCACGCCAGAGCCGTGAAGGACCTCATCGACAGCCTGGGCATCGACAAAGTGACGATGATTGGCAACTCTATGGGCGGCGCAAGCTCCATGCGGTTTGCCATTGAGTACCCAGACCGCATCAACAAGCTGGTACTCATGGGTGCTGCTGGCGGCGGTCTGAGCATCATGCAACCCATGCCACAAGAGGGCATCAAAATTATGTTTGGGCTGTACCGCAACCCGAACATGGAAGACCTCAAACGCATGATTCAAGTGTTTGTATACGACTCCTCCTTCATGACGGAGGAGCTGATTCAACAGCGATACGACGCCATGATGAAGCACCCAGAGCACCTGAAGAACTTTATTGAGAGCATGGTGCCCCCGGCGCCAGGTCTGACCGACCTTTCATCAAGGCTGAGTGAAATCAAGGCCAAGACGCTTATCATCTGGGGCCGTGATGACAGGTTCGTGCCGCTGGACCACGGATTGAAGTACCTGTGGGGGATTCCTAACGCGGAACTCCACGTCTTCAGCAAGTGCGGCCACTGGGCGCAGTATGAGCACGCTGACGAGTTCAACCAACTGGTGCTGGACTTCCTAGCGCGGGACTAATCAAGGTTTACTGAATGGAAAACGGGACGGCATTATGCCGTCCCGTTTTCAGTTTGTAGATAGTTACTACATCAAATTTTGGCGAAGATCAAAGACCTTCCACGTCGCCAAACCCAATGTCTGCCTGATAGGCGGTGACCAATTCCTTGGCGGTGTCTTGGATGGGCCGCTTGGGGTCTGGCCCCAATACGGGGAAAGGCTCTTCGCCTCGCTCCATGGCCTCCACCAGCTCTGCCTGTTTGCGGTTGAAGTCATTGCGGACCAGAAGCGCAGCGCGGCGTTCCACTTTTGCCAGTATGCATCCGTATTCAAAGCTGATGCTCAGGATGTTGTAGGCTGCCTGTGCCTCCACCTCTGGGTCATCCTCCATGGCCTCAAACAGCGACTCCAGGAAGAGGCCTGCGTTCAATTCCTGGCTAGCCGCGCGGGCCTCCTCCACCTGCTCAGTGAGTGGCCCCTCACAGTCCTCAATGATGGTGTCTGCACCTTCATCAGGGTGGGTCTGTTCAAGAATTGGGCGTATCAAATCAGGGAAGTCCATGCCCGTGGCACAGCCCATGGCGAAAGCGCCCAGGGACGCATTGCGGAGGGCTTCAGTCTCATAGGTGGGCTCGACTGAAGGGTCATCAGACACCAGCGGAACCTCCTCCAGGTACAGCATGAGCACCACGTCCGTTAGGGGAACGTGCGGCTCATCAGTGTCGCTGTCG
>CAVOAJ010000122.1:0-5262 GCA_963693605.1 Dehalococcoidia bacterium
GAATATGACCGGAGCAGCGGCCCGCTGCTCCGACGACAGGTAGGCGTTACGACTGCTCATGGCAAGTCCATCGGGTTCACGCACCGTGGGGCACACTTCCACATGCACAGGGATATCCAGGTCAGCTACCAGCCGCTTGATGACCGCCGCCTGCTGGGCGTCCTTTTGGCCAAAGTAGGCCACATCTGGCCCAGACATGAGCAGCAGCTTCGTCACCACCGTAGCGACACCTCGGAAGTGGTCTGGCCGCGCTTCACCTTCCAGCGGCAGTGCCGGGCCACGTACCTCCACTGTCGTCACAAAACCTGGAGGGTAGACCTCGTCCGTGCTGGGACAGAAGGCCACGTCCACGCCGTTGTCCTCAAGGAACTTCAGGTCTGCCTTTAGGTCACGAGGGTATCGCGTCAGGTCTTCCGTAGGTGCAAATTGGGTGGGGTTTACAAAGATAGTGGCGACAACAGTCGCAGAATCAGCACGAGCCCTGCGCACCAAACTCAGGTGACCCTCATGTAAAGCCCCCATGGTTGGCACAAGCCCAATGGGCCTAGGCGCACGGTTGATGCGCTGCCGAAGTTCCTTAATAGAGGTAACAACATCCATTACTGTTCAGAAGGCAACGCATCCATAAGTTCACGCAGCACGCCTGCGTCCATGGGGATGCCTTGCTCCACTGTCGGGAAAGCGCCGGATCTGACCTCCTCAGCATAAGAGGCAATGGCCTGCGTGATGGTCTCCTGGAGTTTCGCGTACGCCTTACTGTGCTTCGGTTGCCTGCCAGAGAGGCCAAGAATGTCATGCAGCACTTGAATCTGGCCGTCACAATGGGGGCCTGCGCCAATGCCGATGGTTGGTATCGATAGTCGCTCCGTCACCAGCTTGCCTAGCTCAGACGGCACCGTCTCAATCACCACCGCAAAGGCTCCCGCCTCTTGAACGACCAAGGCATCTTCAATCAGGTCGCGAGCCGCCTCCACCTCCGTACCTTGGACACGAAAGCCGCCAAAGGCATGCTCTGACTGCGGCGTAAGTCCTATGTGCCCTATCACCGGTATGCCCGCCTCAACAATACGTGCAATGGTATCAGCGGAACGCAGGCCACCCTCCAGCTTCACCGCCTGTGCGCCACCTTCCTGGAGCATTCGCCCTGCGTTCCGCAACGCCTCTTCTTCATTCACCTGGTAGCTCATAAACGGAAGGTCCACCGCCACCAACGCGTTCTCAGTACCCCGTACCACCGCCTTGGTGTGGTGAAGCATATCCTCCATGGTCACATGGACGGTGGAGTTGTAGCCCAGCATCACGTTGCCCAGGCTGTCACCCACCAGGATGAGCGGTATACCAGCGGCATCAGCCACTCTTGCCATGGCGTGGTCGTACGCCGTGACAGACGCGATAGGCTCGCCTCGCTGCTTCATCTCTTGAAACTTTGTCACTCTGATACGCATGGCTACGCCTCCGTGGCCGAGAGAAGTTTCCGCGACTCCTCCGCCTTTGCTTCTGGCAGTCTTCCGCTGGCGACCGATAATTCCACGACCTGCTGACCAAGGCTTGTGTAGACGGGCAGGAGTTCAGGGGCCTTGCTTTTGAGGGCAGTCAGATGTCGTCTCACCGTCTCAACGTCACCTCGCACAAGGGGCCCCGTCAGCGCGGGACCGACGCCTCGTTCCTTAACACTCTCCAAGGTGGCTTCCGCCAGATGCTGCAATGCCTGTGCACCCAAATCAGCAGGGAGGCCAGCCTTTTCCCAGAGGGCCACGGCTGACTGAATCAGCGCTGCCAGGTGTCCACAACTCATGATGGCAGCAGCGTGGTACAACGCGCGAGATTCGGCAGGTACGGCAAGCGGCGTACCTTTGATATCAGTGACCATGGTTTTTAGGGTTTCAAAGAGGCCACCCTGGGCCTCCAACCCGACCACGACACCATCCAACCCAGCCAGAGGCCCCTCCGTGGGGCCAAAAGTTTGTATTGGATGAAAAGAGCCCACTTCTGCACCTTGAGCCGACGCGGGCCATAACGCCTCCAGCCCCAAAGCCCCACTGCAATGGGCAACCTGGTGTCCCTGCTGCCAGTACACGGATGCCGTTACTTTTTCTATGTCGTCGTCAGGCGTGGTAATGAAAACAAGCTGCGCTGCGTCCGCGACCTTATGCCCAGTGGCAACGGCCCTGCACTCCGGTATGCGGTCCGCCAGCCGTTGTGCCGACTCAGCGCTCCGACTGGCTACGGCAATCACCTGGTAGCCAGCGTCCGCAAGAGCGACGGCCAGACTGGTGGCAGTGCGACCCGCGCCTATGAAGCCGACTGTAGGCTTACGTTCACTTGCCATGGTGCTCCTTCCACGAAGGGATGCCGCCAAGACTTTCAGCGGACTTGATGGCGTTGATGATGGCCTGTGACACCACGGCGGGAGCAACCGCGCACACCCGTGGAAATTCATCAGGGGCCTGTACGACGCCGGTGGCCATGGCAAACATGGCGTCACCGTCATGCAACATGTGCGCGGGTCGTACGGCCAACGCTATGCCATCATGCGCCACGGTGGCTAGCCGATTGGCCTGTGCCTTGGTCAGCGCAACGGATGTCGCAATCACGCCAATGGTGGTATTGGCCAAGGGTTCAGTAGGAGTTGCCCTGCGCCCATATGCCGGGTCTGCGTAGACCTCAAAGCTGTCTTTTATAATGCCTTGGTCATCTCGTGGGCCTGCAATCGCCTCACCGGTGGCATGGTCCACCACGCCGCCAATGGCGTTGACCGCCACCAGCGCCGAGACGATGACGCCATCACCCAGGTCCACGCTGGCGGTGCCAATCCCGCCCTTCATGCCGTGACCACGGCCCAAGGCTTTGCCAACCACCGCCCCAGTTCCAGCGCCAACGCTCCCCTGCTCTATGGCCCCTGCCGACGCCTGAACAGCCGCTTGATAGCCTTCATCAGGCCCAGGCCGGACTGCGGATGTAATCATGCCAAGGTCGAAAAGAATGGCAGCGGGCACAATGGGCACCACTATGTCCCTGACCCGGTGGCCTATGCCCTGCTCCTCCAGGTACCGCATCACGCCGTCAGCCGTCGATAGGCCATAAGCGCTGCCGCCACTGAGGACAACCGCCTGCACCGTGGTCACCGAATTCTCAGCCCGCAGCACGTCAGTCTCACGGGTGCCGGGCGCAGAGCCACGGACGTCCACTCCGCCGGTGGCTCCTCCACGGGCGAGCACGACAGTACAGCCGGTGCCGTTGGCCAGGTCCGTGTAGTGGCCCACTTCCAGGCCAGTCACGTCAGTCAATGCGTTGTTGGTGCCGCTCTGCATATGCACTCCAATACAAAACGCCCGGCCGAGGCCGGGCGCAGGTAAGCCATATATGGCCTCCCGTCACACTGTCTCGGTCCTCTCGGATCCCAGCAGCCTTCGGGCGACTATGCGATTGTCTGGTCAGTCGTCACGCTCGTCTCCATGCGGTAGACGGCAGGAACAGCATACGGCGGAGCGTCAAATGTGGTCAAGCTGAGGGGAATAGAAAAAGGCCCACCATAAAGGCAGGCCTTCTTCTGTGGCGCTATGAGTGATGCGTACTAGATGGAGCCGGCAATCTGGAAGATCTTGCCCTCTGTTCGGATGGAAGGGGCCACCACCAGTTCTGCGCGCTCATGGAATTCCTTGATGTTCAGCGCGCCCACCATGCCCATGCACACCTTCAGCGCGCCCATCAGGTTCTGGGTGCCGTCAGTGAGGGAGGAGGGGCCGAACAACAGTTGCTCCAGAGTTGTCTTGACGCCCACGTTGATGCGGGTGCCGCGCGGGAGCGCCGGGTGGGGGCTGGCCATGCCCCAGTTGAACCCTGAGGCGGGAGCCTCAACGGTCTGGGCCATAGGAGTGCCAATCATCACACCGTCAGCACCAGCCGCAATGGCCTTGCACAGGTCACCGCCGGTCCGGATGCCGCCGTCTGTCAGTATAGGTACGTACTTGCCAGTGCGGGCGTAGTAGTCGTCTCGCGCTGCTGAACAGTCCAGAGTCGCTGTCACCTGAGGAACGCCCACGCCAGTGACGTCACGCGTAGTGCAGGCTGCGCCTGGACCCACGCCCACCAGCAAGCCGTCTATTCCCTGCTCCATGAGTTCAAGGGCTGCGCCGTAGGTCACGCAGTTCCCTACTATCATGGGGACCTTCACCATCTCACTCAGCTCCGAGAAGCTGAGGCCGCGATAGCTCTTGGAGATGTGCCGGGCCGTGGTTACCGTGGACTGGACCACAACGATGTCCGCACCAGCTTCAACAGCTATTGGAGCCAGCCACTTGGTGTTGGTGGGGGTGACGGAGACCGCGCAGATGGAACCTGCGGCCTTGATCTCAGCCACGCGCCGACTTATCAGTTCTTCTCTAATGGGTTCCGCGTAGAGTTTCTGGAGCACCGGGGTCACGTCAGCCCGGTCAGCCGCTGTCACCTGAGCGAGAACGTCGGCAATGTCGTCATACCTTGCCATGACGCCTTCAAGGTTCATCACCGCAAGGCCGCCAGCACGGGCCATGAGGCCTGCAAAATTGGGGTCAACGACCGCATCCATAGCGGATGCCAGAACAGGGATGGAGAAAACGTAGGGGCCAATACCGAGAGTAATGTCGGCTTGCTCGGGGTTGGTGGTCACGTCACCGGGGACAATGGCCACATCTTCAAACCCATAAGCGTGTCTAAGTTCCCTGGTCTGCACGTGCGGCGTCAGCATGTTTTGCTCCTCCAACAGCGGTGCGGCTCATGATAGCACCGGCGTGAAAAAAAGGTCAACGCGGAACAAGCCCCTTTATGGCACATTCGATACAATATTTACCACTTGAACGGGCATGAAACACTACACCTGGTAGGAGGTTAAGGTTTCCTTGTGCGCCGATGTCAGCGTAAGGCTTACAGAATTGATTGATTCATGTCGGCATTGCAGCAGGTGAAGCGTATTTAGTTTCGAGATTCGTCGATTTTAGCGGCCAGTAAAACACTAACTATTCAACTTAGTTGGTGCGGTGAAATACCGCCAGCTTCCATCTAATAAAATAGCGAAGGCGTAGATGCGGGTAACATCTACGCCCTCTTAGCCAGTAGGAGTGGTGAGCTTCCAGCTAGCCTGTATCCATACTAAGCTACCTCGCTCAGGGACTCAACGCCATCTCATCAGGGTGGAGATTCCGCCGCTGACCTTATCCATCCTCTGCGATGACACTTTCAGCTAGCGGTTCTTTCTCTTGCGAGAAGATGTCGTCTATTTTGCAT
>CAVOAJ010000123.1:0-5256 GCA_963693605.1 Dehalococcoidia bacterium
CAATAATCACTTCATCAGTGAGTGTAAGGTCTTCTCTGAGGTCAAGGGCTGTATATGTGAATCCGTCTCTCAAGATTTCTCGTGCTGTGTCGAAATTGTCCAGCGTACCCTGGCCACTCGTATCCGAAATAGTCGTTCGCAATTTCTGTTCCGTGAAGGTGTACCCCTCGCTCAGAATGAGACGTGCGTCTTCAAGAATGGTGTTGTTACCTACTGCCTCAGTTAAGGCCGCTTCCGTAACGTCAAAGGTTTGCGGAAGAGTGTCAATCAATGAGCCCTGGAGTTGGTCAACGATGTCCAGTCCAAGTAGGTCTTTAGTCTGTGCATAGGTAACGCCGTCTGGCAAACATTCAGGGACCCCAGCCAATGTAAGGTTGAGAGTCAGCAGTTGCAGAGGGGTGCACGTGGGAAGAACACTGAAAATGGCCTCATACTTGGCGTCTACTGTTGTAACTAAAGAACCCAGCGCAGCTTCCAATGGTTCTCTGATGGGCACAGCAAGCGTGAAGGTATCTACCTGGCCTACGATGTAGGGGCCAAAAGCATCTGCGGCATCATTGATGATGCCCTCCACCCACTGTTGCGTGACAGCCGCCTCAACAGCCGCCCTGATCTCCGCATCCGTAAGGCTCACACCCAAGGGCAGATCTACCTGCGACCCGATAGCGCCTTGAATTTGAGGCATCACATATTCCTCAAGAATAGCGGCACGGGCGCCGCCGTCCTCCACTGCGCTGAGCAACCACCCCCGCAGCACTTCAACAGCCACCGGCGCTCGTTCCTGGACCGGTAGCGTAATGCTGAAGCTCTCCTCTTTACCCACCACATAGGGCGTCACGCCGTCCAGGATTAGCTCAACCTGAGCGTTCACCCATTCCGGCGGCACTATCTCCTGAATCCCAGCAAAAAGTTCATCATCCGTAAGCCTCATACCAAAGGGCAACTCAAGAAGCCCTGTTGAACTGTCCACAACTTTAGGTCTCACTAATTCATCCATTACCGCAGTGTGGATGTCCGCATTGCGAATGATGAGTTTGGCCTCTTCTGCCGCAGCTTCCACGCGGTCATCCAACCTGACCGTAATATCAAACGAGTCTGCCTCTCCTACGAGGTAGGGGACCGCTTGATTGATGACTTCTTCAACATTTGTTTGGATCCACTCCGGTGGCACCACCCGCCTGACGGAGTCCGCTACGCCCTGGTTCGTCGTGTTGAGCCACGAGAACGATTCCGCCACATCAAAGTCCTTGTCTCGCAAGGCAAAGGGAATGGCGTCGTCATACACGTAGTTGTAGACATCCATTTCAGCCAAGGTGTCGGTATAGAAGCTCACCTCCGGCACCGTGGCGTCAACCCGGAAGATAACCAGAGTGGCAATAAAGATGGGCAGGAATAGGATTACCAAGACGAGGGCGATGAGACGCCGAAGGGCTATGAATATCATTCCGTTAGCGGCTCCAAGAAAATAAGGTTAGCAAGGAACTCGAACGTCCCAATTGCGAACGTCAGTTTATCATTCCACAGACCATGGCCTGCCCTTCTTTATCAGGTAACGCTCTGGTAGTACACTCGTCAGAGCCAAAGCATAGGGAGACACCATGAGCACCCCACCAGAGGGTCAAGAGTCCTTTCATACTGAGTCCGGCCTCCCTGTTGAGTCCTTCTACGGCCCGCCGTCCGGCCAAGAGGAGGAGTACCAGGCTACGCTGGGTGACCCTGGACAGTTCCCCTACACACGCGGCATCCACCCCACCATGTACCGGGGGCGGCAGTGGACCATGCGACAGTACGCCGGTTACTCCACGCCGGAAGAGTCCAACGCCCGCTACCGCTACCTGCTATCGCAAGGCCAGACCGGCCTCTCCGTGGCCTTTGACCTGCCCACGCAGATTGGGTACGACTCTGATCACGAAATGGCCCGTGGCGAGGTGGGCAAGGTGGGCGTCCCCATATGCACCATTGCGGATATGGAGGAGCTGTTCAAGGGCATCCCTCTTGGCCAGGTAACCACCTCCATGACCATCAACTCCACGGCCCCCGTGCTGCTGGCCCTCTATTTAGCCGTGGCCCGCAAGCAAGGAGTGTCCTTTGACCAGGTTGGCGGGACGGTGCAGAACGACATCCTCAAGGAGTACATAGCACGGGGTACCTACGCCTTCCCACCTGAGCCATCACTACGGCTTACCACTGACCTGGTGGCCTACTGCACAGAGAACGTCCCGCGCTGGAACACCATCAGCGTTAGCGGCTATCACATGCGTGAGGCAGGTGCCACCGCTGTGCAGGAGCTGGCCTTCACGCTGGCCAACGGCATTGCTTACGTGGAAGCGGCCATTAGCGCAGGGCTGGACGTGGACCAATTCGCAGGCAGGCTCTCCTTCTTCTTCGTTTCCCACAACAACCTGTTCGAGGAGGCCGCCAAGTTCCGTGCGGCCCGGCGCATGTGGGCTCACATCATGCGGGACCGATTTGGCGCAAAGGACCCACGGTCTTGGATGCTCAGGTTCCACACGCAGACGGCGGGCGTCACCCTCGCAGCGCAACAGCCGGAAAATAACGTGGTCCGCACCACCGTGCAGGCACTGGCCGCAGTGCTGGGCGGCACGCAGTCACTGCACGTCAACGCCAAGGATGAGGCGCTTGCTCTGCCAACCGAGGAGTCAGCGACGCTGGCCCTACGCACGCAGCAAATCTTGGCCAACGAGTCAGGCGTCAGCGACGCCGCCGACCCTCTGGCCGGTTCGTACTACGTGGAACACTTGACCAGCGAGCTAGAGGCCCAGGCAACCGAGTACCTTGAGCGCATAGCGTCCATGGGCGGCGCGGTAAAGGCCATCAACACGGGGTTTCAGAAGCAGGAGATTGAGGAGTCAGCCTACCGCCACCTGAAAGCGGTGGAGTCAGGTGAGCGCACAATCGTGGGTGTGAACGCCTACCAGACGGAGGAGCCTCCGGTACAGCGCATCCTGCAAATGGACCCTGAACAGGCCAAACGGCAGATGGAACGGCTGAAGCGTGTCCGTGAGGAACGTGACGCGGCTCAAGTGGAGACCGCCATGCAACATCTGCGAGAGGCCGCAGGGACAGCGGGGGCAAACACTATGCCGCCCATTCTGGAGTGCGTAGAGGCCTATGCAACCCTTGGGGAGATATGCCAGGCGCTTCGGGACACCTTTGGCACCCACGACGGCCCTGAAACGGACTGAGGAGCGCCCTGCTGCCTTTCACCGGATGCGGAAAGTGTGAAAGGCCTCTGTTGGAGCGAGCCACTCAACGTCCACCCTGTCCACTCGCGCCGTAGACGGGCCTTCTCGTAGGCTGTCTAGTAGCGTCCGCAGTAAGGGTTCATCTCCCTGGGCAACAACCTCTACGCTGACGCCATCGCTCCCGTTCCGCACCCAGCCCATTAGGTTAAGCACACGGGCCCGGTCCTCCACAAAAGCTCGGAAGAAAACGCCCTGCACCATGCCATGGACCGTGGCGTGCATCTCCAATAGCGGGTTGCTGTCTTTAGGAGTAGGCATGAGTTGGTAGTCACGCGGCCTGAGCATCTGGAGCTATCATTCGAAAGTCTAGCTCGTGGGCTCCGCATCTTCAGGTGTCTCTGGGGCTTCCGCCCTGACGTCAGGCAGCCAGCTCAGCACTTTGGGAAAGTACCAGTTCCGGTGCCCAAGCAGCTGCATTGCCGCTGGCACCAGGATGGAGCGGACCAGGGTTGCGTCCAGCAATACTGCCACTGCAAGCCCAAAGCCCACCTGCTGGTTAGCCACTGTCTGCCCGGATGCGAACCCGCTGAAGACCGCCACCATGATGAGCGCCGCCCCCGTAATCAGTCCCGCTGTGGAGCGCAGGCCAAAGGCAACGGACCCGCTGTTGTCATGAGTCTGGTCGTATCGCTCACGCACACGGCTGAGCAGGAATACGTGGTAGTCCATGGACAAGCCAAACAGCACTGTAAAGAGGAAAAGCGGGATCCACGCGTCAATGATGGGCGTCTGCTCAAAGCCAAAGAAGTCCGCGCCCACCCCTTTCTGAAAGACCAGCACCATCAGGCCGTAGGCCGCGCCCACGGAGAGCAGGTTCAGCAGGATGGATTTGATAGGGACCACAATGGAACGGAACACCATGGTGAGCAGCAAGAAACTAAACCCCAGCACCACTCCAAACACTACGGGAGTAAAGGCCTTGGTCATGGTGAAGAAGTCGGTATTGAACGCAGTAAGGCCCGTCACAAACACATCGGCTTCACTACTGGCGAATGCAGCCGGCACGTATACCTCACGCAACCTCCGCACTGTGCCAACCGCTTGGGTCCCCGCAGGCTCACCAGAAATATACGCAGAGAATACCGCTAGGTCTCCCGCATCATTGACCTCAATCCCCGTCAGGCCGACAAAATCAACGTCGGCGGCCATCATGGCCCGCAGGGCTTGAATGCCAGACTGGACCGCCTCAGAGTTCACGTCTCCGTCAATCACAATGTCCGTGGGGGAGAGCACGCCAAAGGCAAACTCTTCCTCCAAAAGGAAGAACGCCTCTTTGGCCTGAATTTCATCAGGGAATATTTCAACGCCGTTGAATCCGGTCTCAAGGTCCAGCAATGGCGCAGCAGCCGCAAGCAGCACACCAGCCGTAAGTATTAGGCTGACGACTGGTGCCTTCATCACAACACGCGTGACCACGGTCCAAAACCCGCCGCCCTGCCCTGGAGCATGGCTGGCTGGCTTACCCAGAAACGGAACGCGTAGGGAATTCACTCTATGGCCCATCAACGTGAGCACAGCGGGCAAGAGGGTCAGAGTGGCAAGTACGGCTGCGATGACGACCAGGATGGCACCGGTACCCAGGCTCTGGAAAATGGTAGCTGGAATCAACAACATGCCTATCAAGGCCAGCACAACGGTCATCCCGCTAAAGAGCACCGTCCGGCTCGCTGTGGCGCCCGTTCTGGCTATTGCGTCGTATTTGTTGAGCCCGCGGGCCAACTCCTCTCGAAACCGGGAGACGACGATTAGCGAGTAGTCGATGCCCACCGCCAGGCCAATCATTGTGATCATGAGCGTGACGAAGAAAATCAAATCAAAGACCTGCCCCAGCAGGGCTGTGGCCCCCAGCGCCGTGATGATGGCCACAATAGCCAGGAACAGCGGGATGAGCGCAGCCAGCAACGCGCCAAAGAGGGCAAGGAGGATTAGAAGCGCAACAGGGACTCCAAAGCGCTCCCCTTGCTCAATGTCTGAAACCGACAGTTCATTG
>CAVOAJ010000124.1:0-5251 GCA_963693605.1 Dehalococcoidia bacterium
GAATTCGAGTATAGCATAGGGTTTATGTAGCTTTGATGACGGGTTGTGGCTGTCACCACTTCCTTGACACCCCGAAATCCGCTCTCCTATGATGTCCCCACGGTGAACACCGTAATGAAGGAGCAAGCGGCGGCCAACTCGTTGAACAGGTACCCTCCTGTCCGGCGGTGTAGCTGCCGCGTTTTTGTAAACGTATGAACAATTGGACGGCCATCGTGATGGCGGCAGGCAAGGGGACGCGCATGCGCTCCCAAACGCCCAAGGTGCTCCACCGGATTGCCGGTGTGCCTATGATTGCCCACGTTACACGGACTGCAAAGCGGTTGCAGCCCGCAGCGGTTCTTGCCGTGGTGGCTCCTGCAGAGCGTGATCCCATAGCAGAGGCTACTGGTGATGGCGTGGAGTGCGTGGAACAGCCGGAGCCTTTAGGCACCGGCCATGCGTTGATCACGGCCCTTCATCTGATCTCACCTGACACATCGCACGTCCTCCTCTTGAACGGGGACGTCCCCCTCCTTAAACATGAATCGCTTCAGGCCCTGATGGACCGGCATATTGCAAATAAGGCGGCCCTCTCCTTAATGACGACGATGCTCCCCGTTGGCCAGGCCAAGGGACTCGGCACGGTGAGACGCAATAGCCAGGGCCTGCCGATAGCTGTCGTGGAGGCCGCAGAGGCCCAAGCCGCCAAGACAGATACCGTTGAAATTAACGTTGGCGCGTATTGTTTCTCAGCCACATGGCTTCGTGAAGCGGCCTCTCGGTTGCAGCCCCACCCTTCTGGCGAATATTACGTGACTGACTTGGTCGCTACGGCCGCCCTGGACGGCCAGTGGATTGAGACGCATGCTCTGGAGGATGCAGGTGAGGGCATGGGCGTCAATGACCGTTCTCAACTGGCGTGTGCAGAGTCCGGGCTGCAATGGCGCATGCGGCTCTCTTGGATGGAGCGCGGCGTGACCATGGATGACCCGCAAACAACGTACTTGGAGCCTGACGTGGAGCTTGAGGCGGACGTGACGCTCCTTCCCAATACTTCATTACGAGGCCACACGCATATCTTCAGCGGCGCCACTGTGGGCCCCAACGCCACACTGACTGACGCCACAGTGGGCCAGGGCTGTGTGGTGCGGAACGCTACGCTGGAGAACGCGGTCCTAGAGCCCAATGTGGACGTTGGGCCTTATTCTTACCTGCGTCCGGGAACGTACGTGGAGAGCGGAGCTCACATTGGCAGCCACGTTGAGATAAAGAACAGCCGGATAGGCGCTGGCAGCCACGTGGGGCATTTTTCTTATATTGGTGATGCGACGCTGGGACCACGGGTGAACATTGGTGCAGGGACGGTTACGTGTAATTACGATGGTGTGGAGAAGCACCACACTGAGATTGGCGCGGACGCTTTCATTGGAAGCGACTCCATGCTGGTTGCGCCGGTGAACATAGGCGCGGTGACAGGTGCGGGGGCGGTGGTAACGGCGGATGTGGCCCCAGGCGCCACTGTTGCCGGCGTGCCTGCCCGGGAGTTGTCCCGGAGCAATTTGAAGTCCGATAGGTCTGGTATATAGAAGAGCGACAGCCCGTTAAGTGGCGGTCGCATGGAGGAGAATACACTCTTGGATAGTGATAGTACGCTTTTAGCGATAGCTTTAGCTGTTTCAGCATTGGCATTCCTGGCCTTGGAAGTTGCTGAAACGGTGTTGAGGTTAGTTCGACGGAGCCAGATTACAACAGGTCTGGCCGACACAGGTCTACGGGCCTCAGCGGTTCGAAAACTGCGGATTTCAACTCCCCAATTCTCTGATCTTATTACCACGTTGCGGTTTACCGCCATTGCGACTGCGTTTGCGGCCACGGCTGGACTGCTGTCAGCGTCCTTAAGCCTTGCCTGGCCGTTTGTTGCGCTGGGGCTTGGCTTGCTTTGGGCAGCTCTGTTCCTTCTGCGTCCCTTGGCGTCGGGAGCTGCGCTATCCCTCTCACCCGCCATGGTGGTGAGCTTGGCCGTGGTGCAGGTAATTGTGCTGTGGCCGTTCTCACCGCTGGCCAAGCTGACGCAGGTAGTCCAGCGGTACCTTGAGCGTGGAGCCCGGTCAGGAGACGGGGTTGGCACAGATGCACAGGAGCGTCAGGAGCAGGGGCCAACGGTTGAGGAGCAGATAGCGGAGGAACCGCTGGAACCCTTGGAAAGGGTGATGATTCAGGCCATCCTTCGCTTGGAGGGCAAGGCAGTCAGGGAGATCATGGTCCCTCGGGTGGACATGGACGCGGTCAACGCAGACAGCACGCTGGACCAGGCTACGGAGCGGGTGGTGGAAAGCGGCCACAGTCGTTTGCCCGTTTACAAAGAGAGTATGGATAACATTGTGGGCATGCTCTATGCCCGCGACCTGCTGAAGGTAGTGATGGACGGGGGAGCCAAGGAGGGGAGCGTTCAGGACATTGCGCGGCCCTGCTACTTTGTACCTGATTCCAAGCACATTGATGAACTTCTGGGTGAATTCCAAAGCCGGAGGATGCACATTGCGGTAGTGGTGGATGAATATGGAGGCGTGGACGGCATTGTGACGCTGAACGACGTCCTTGAGGAAATTGTGGGTGATATTCAGGACGAGTTTGACTCAGGCGAGCCCACGATTGAACAAACGGGCGAAGGGGAAGCCATGGTTGACGCACGCATCCCTGTAGACAACTTTAACGCGACCTTCAACAGCACCATCACCGCAGAGGGGTTTGATACGCTGGGAGGCTTCTTGCTGAGCCAGCTTGGCAAAATCCCTGTCCCCGGTGACCTGGTTGGTGTTGAAGGACTCAAGCTGGAAATTGTCAGCACCATTGGCCGCCGTATCAAGAAGGTACGAGTGCTCCAAGTGCCTGTATCAAGCACGGGCGATTCAGAGGAAGAGGCACCCGCTAAGCCCAACGGGCACTAACCGATACCCTTCCAGCCAAGAGATGAGCTATTAGAGGGTGCTTAGGCGCTGACAGTACAAGCGCCCACGAGCCACGCAAGCGACGGCCTTTCCCTACGATATGAGGTGATAGTGCGTCTATTGAAGGGTAGCCAATTGGAATTGGCGCGGACGCTGACAGTACAAGCGTAGGCAACGTGGAGTAGGGAGTCTGGAGGAGGGCAGAAGTAATTGATATCTGGCTGTTGGTTAACGCCAGACCCACATGCCATATCAGGCTAAAGCCACGAGGCTGTGAAGATTAGGTGACAAAAAGAAACCCCTCGGCTAGCCGAGGGGTTTCTTTTATGAGCCGTAGCTCAGTGAACGTACTACTTTTGACCCACCAACACGGCTTCGCTAGCAGAGCTACCGGCGTTGCCGATGGCCACTACACCGTAGACACCATCAGTGAGGGCGTCAGTTGTGCTTACCGCGAAATTAATGACTCCACCTGCGTCGGCGTCAGTGGAGCCGAGGCTGGTCTTGGAACCGTCAGACCACGTAAGCGTAATCACTACCCGTTCTCCATTGGCGAAGCCGGAACCGTACACCGTGGTGTTCAGCGGGCCTGCATTCATGGAGCCTGGGCTCAGCTTGATGCTGGAATTCAGTGAAGGACCAACTGGACCAGCAGGGCCAGCACCACCGGCAGGACCACGGACACCGGCAGGACCAGCAGGGCCAGCACCACCGGCAGGACCAGCAACACCGGCAGAACCGGTAGGGCCAGTCTGGCCTTCTGCACCCGCACAACCAGCCAAGGCCAGCATCGCAATAGTGGCGAGAATAACTAGGAACAGTGCTTTGCCGTTCAGCAAGCGCTTCATCGAGCCCCCTTTCAACTTCGGCCTGAAATACCGCCCAACTATCACCACCCTACGTCTCTATAGACAGGGCGGCAGACTTTCCCAATCATATGCACGCCCCTAGGCGATGTCAAGGCCTCTTTGCGCGGTTGTTGTGTGGAACTTCATGGATTATTGGCGTGATGTTTGCAAATATACGAGAGAGTTCCGGTTGTCCTCACTGTTGAATGGCGTGTTGTGAGGTTGGTATACTCTTTGAGCGCACGCCCCTGTAGCTCAGTGGATAGAGCACCGGCCTCCGAAGCCGGTGGCGGGAGTTCGAGTCTCCCCAGGGGCACCACTCGCTGCCACACCAGAACTTCGCAGTCACTGATCTGGATGGTTCCTCCTCTTACCGGAGTCTCCGGTATCCCATAGCAGACCACTGCCTCAGAGCCGACTCCTTCTATGCCCTAGACGAACAACGTTATGAAGACGTTATGTTTCTATGCACGACTGGCCAGTGAAGGGCTAGAAACGCGATTCGTTCTGCGCACGGATTGACCTTCGATTGTCGCCAGATTCCCTGCGGTTGACCGATTTCCCGTCAAGAATGAGAATGGCCGCCGCGAAGCCACCTTATATTCAAGCTGAGGCAACCTCATGGAGACTGGAACCGTCGCAATCATTAGTCCCGGAGAGATGGGCTCTGGCATTGGCCGAGTGCTACTGAAGGGCGGCCTTCAGCCGTTGGTATGCCTGGAAGGTAGAAGCGCTCTGAGCCGTCTCCGTGCACAGGAGTCTGGCTTCAAGGAAGTCCCGTCCTTGGAAGCTTTGGTGAGCGAGGCTGAGATGGTCATCTCCATCCTGGTGCCAGCAGTGGCCGAGGCGACCGCGCAACTGGTGGCGAATGCCATGCAGGAGGCAGGCACGCATCCCCCATACTTAGAGTGCAATGCCCTCTCTCCGCAGTCCATGGAACGGGTGGCCGGGATGTTTGCGCCAACAGGCGCCCCGCTCATTGATGGCTTTGTGTTTGGGGCTCCGCCTGACAAAAGCGAGAATACCTGGATTTGCTACTCCGGACCGGAAACGGCGTCCATGGACATGCTGGGGAAGGCTGGACTGAACGTACGGTCAGTGGGCCCACGCATCGGTCAGGCGTCGGCGCTGAAGATGCTCGATTCTGCTTCCCGCAAAGCCGTGACCGCGCTGTGGACTGAGGTACTAACCGCAGCCCGAGCGATGGATCTTTATGAAGCGCTAGGGGAGTTGTACACCATCAGTGGAGACAAGGACTTCGAGGAAAAGTCACGCCATTTGCCCCATATTGCGCCCCGAGTGCGGCGGTTCGTTGGTGAGATGGATGAGATTGCAGCCACGTTTGAACAGTTGGGTCTGACGCCCCGTATGCTGGCGGGAGCTGCGGACATGTTCCGGCTGTTGGGGGAGACGCCATTGGGCGCGTTGACTCCAAGAGACCCAGAACCAACCGTGGAGCACTTCCTCAACACG
>CAVOAJ010000125.1:0-5164 GCA_963693605.1 Dehalococcoidia bacterium
TAATCCACGTAGTTAGCCAGCTACCGCGCGATACCCTGAGCGATTACCTTGGTCGGCTCGTCGTCGGTGTCACCCATGCGCGTGGCAACGGCTCGCACCAGTTGGCCAAGGGACGTTTGCCCCCAGAACCAGGTGTGGAGCTCATCTTCAGTAGCGCCAAACCGCTGGCACATCCGGGACTCATAGGCAAAGGCCTTGAGGTCCTCTACGGCATAGCGGATGAACTGCACCAAGGGCATGTCAGCAGGGCGTTCGTCGGAGTCAGCGTTCTCTTCGCCACTGGAGTAGGCCTCCAGAAAGCGGATGAGACCCCGGAAGCGACGCTGCGGCACGCCGCAGAGGCCCACCGCTGAGCGGCCGTCGTGGTCTTCCAGCCAGCGTTCGTAGTAATTACGGAGGGCCGTCACCTCGTTGGCGGCCTCGGCAATGTCGGGCTCGCCCTCCACTTCAATTCGAGACGCTTGGAGGATGCGCACGGGGCGGTCTGGAAGCTCCGTCCACTCCGCCAGAACGGGCGTGTCCTTGTGATCCAGCAGGCCAAAGGTGGCCTCTAGGACTCGATGCTGGTACTCAGCGTCTTCGGCCTTGCCCAATGCATAACCGTACGGGAAGGGCATGAAGAGCGCCCTTGGCGGCTTCACATGCTCAGCGGACCAATTGTTCAGGACAATGGAGACAGTGGTGAGACCCGCCTCCTCAAATACCCGCGCTATCACACTGACCGTGTGAGAACAGAGCGGTCAGGTGGGTGTGAGCAACACAACGTCCGTGCCCTGTTCCTTGAGGAGCTTTGCAGCCTCCGGCGCTGTCTCTTCCACGATCTTCTTGGGATTGCGGATGGCGCCCATAAAGGAGATGTAGCTCTCACTCAGGCTGCCTATCACGCCCCTGTCCACCAGCTCCTGGAGCCGGTCTATGGGGTAAGAGATATTGATGTCTTTATAGAGGGGCGTACGGTCAAACCCAATGCTGACGTGGCTTTGGATAATGTCCTTGGCGGGCGTGGATGAAGGCAGTACGCGGAAGGTGGGGTCCCCGTGAAAGAAAGGCTTGTCACTACGGGTGTGCACGCCTGCTGTGGTGAGCAGCGCCACCTTACTTTGCGATAGAGGCTTCTTCAGGGGCGTGTTTGGTGAGTCGTCATGGTCCATGAAAGGGAAATTGAGGGCTGTCGTGCGCTCAATCTCGCTCAGGTCTTCCAATCGAGGCATGGGCTTCCTCCACCGTGTTCTCCGTACGTGGACACAATACGCTTGGCATCAAGCTCTGGCAAGCTAGCGAGCTATGCGGGCTGTACATCCGTTGCAGTGACAGGCGCCTTCCTTGGCCTTGGCCGTGCAAAGTAGGTGGCGACTACGCTGAGCGCCCATGCGCCGATGACCGTGCCGAACACCCATGCGTAGGTGCCGGTCAGGTCGAAAATTAACCCGAACAGCAGCGGCCCACCGGAACCGGCCACGGTCTGCGGCGGCTGAATGATGCCCCTGACTCCGGCGATGTGCCTGCGGCCAAAGTAGTCTGCAATCATCACGCCCTGGAGCACCCAGAACCCGCCAAAGCCAAAGCCGACGAGCATCATGGCTAGGATAAGCATGGGGGCGTTCACTACAAAGTAAAGGAACAGAACGGCAAGCCCTGCTATGGAGCATTGGAGCATGAAGGCGTGCCGTGCCGTCATCCGCGTGATCATGAACCCCCACCCGAAGCGCATCAAGATGGCCACGGAGGCGTATGCGGATACGGAGGCAGTCGCCACTTCCGGAGAGAAGCCTTTGTCGTGCAAGAAAGGGATAATGGTGGGGTTAAACCCGTTCATGCCCAGCGTGCCAAGGGTAACGCCAATAAGGACCAACCAGAAGAGCTGTGAACGCAGGGCCTCACGGCGTGTGTAGCTGTACTCTTGGCTGGCAACGGTCCTGACGCCAGTTACTTTAGCCGCGTCGTCGGAAGGCGGCGTATCGCCGTCCGGGTGCAACCCCACGTCCTCTGGGGACGTATGGATGAGGAGGGAGGCCAGCACCAGCAGGGCAAGGGCCAGGATACCCAGGACGAGCCAGGCGTCACGCCAGCCCAGGTTTGAAATCAGGAACTGTATAGGGTACGGGAAGATGAGAGGCCCCACTCCAGAACCGGCGCTTGCCCACGCCATGGCCGGGCCCCGCTTCCGCACAAACCACTTTGGAATCACATTGTGGGCAACCTGGATGAAGTAACGGGCCACGCCCACCATACCGCCAAAGACCAGGTAATACTGGAGGGGAGTCTCTACTCTGCTCATGAGCATGACGCCACTGCCACAGAGCACTGCTCCGGTCAGATACAGGAGTCGCGGACCATGTTTGGTGTCTCCCCAGGGGCCTATGAGCGGGCCAAAGATAAAGGAGACGGCTGCGCCCATGAACAATGCGCCATAGAGCAGTGTCCGGCTCCAGCCAAGCTCCTCCTCCATAGGGACAATGAATATGCTGATGCCCCAGGTGGTTATGCCTGTCAGCAGCGAGCCCGACAGCATGATGCTGCCAAGGACCACCCAGCCGTAGAAAAAGGGCGTACGGTGTACAAGCATGGACTAGAGGGCGCTCCTTGGCGTGCGGGCTGAACGAGTCATTCCGATGTTACTCCATTGAGCGAAAGGTGCGCGGAACAGTGGTGATGTGGAGCGGCGCAGATGGAGCATCTACCCGACTGTCACGGTCACCTCACCGCCAGTGCTGACGCCCAGCAGCTTAGCCGCGTTTCCGTTGCGGGCCGCCACCTCCAAGTACCCGTGGCTACCTATAAGGGCAACGAGGTCCGCATCTTGGTAGGAGGTTGCCAATCCATCGATTTTCCGACCGCCGATACGTACCGTGACCTGAGCGTTGGGTATCAGCGGCAGGTCTTCAGTCGTGACGTTGGTGATGATGTTGCCGTAACGGTCGGTGTGGAGGACGCATCCCAAGAGGACGCCCGCGTCCAGAACAGGCGTGGGGATGACAAAGGCGGCAACCGTCTTGACGGGGTCGCCCATGTTAACAGGCGCTACGCCGTTACTGAGGTGGGCTGCCACAGGTGCAAAGACGTCTCGCCCGTGAAAGGTGCTGCTCACCGGGTGGTGCCAATAGTGGCTGTTCATGAGGTGATAGGCGCGCCAGCCCTCCGGCAGCGAAACGTGTATTGGGGTGAATGCATCCACCGGCGCGGCAGGCGCTTTAGCCTCTGGGAACAGGTACGACAGCACACCGTTGTCTGGCGCTACGTAGCAAGCCTGTGGCCCGATGACAAGAATGGGGCGGCGACTGGTGCCCACGCCGGGGTCCACAACCACCACATGGATGGTGTCAGCGGGGAAATAGCGGTGGGCCGTGCCAAAGGTGAATGCGCCAGCCTGGATGTTCTGCGGCGGGACTTCGTGGGTGATATCGACGATAGTGGCACTGGGATTTATCCCCAGGATGACGCCTTTCAAGACGCCAACGAAACCGTCAGTGGCGCCGAAGTCCGTGGTGAGTGTGATGATGGGGCCGGCCATGGGTGGCCCTTACGTATACAGGATGTTGACGATGGCTAGCGTAACAAAGATGACCGCAAGGCCAATGGTGAGTTGGAAGAGGGTCTTTTCCACGCCGCGACGGGTGCGGAATGACGCTCCACCCCCACCGAAGAGGTTGCCCGCTTCTCCCTTGACTTGAACAAGGATGATGGTGACAAGGAAAATGACTACGAGGATGACGGCGAGGCTGATGAACGTGCCCACGAGGAATCCTTTTCAGCGGGCCGAGGCCCAGATTGACGTTACTATACTAACAGACGCAGTCGCTCACTAGGCGGCTCTACCATGCAATCCATCGAGCTTCCTACGCAAGCATACCCTACGGCTTGAGAGCCTGAAGTTGCTCTTGAATGGCTTCAGCTACCAATGAAGGGTTAGCCTTCCCCTTACTGGCCTTCATGACCTGCCCAACCAGAAATTTAACGGCGGTTTCCTTGCCGCTGAGGTAGTCCTGCACCGCTTGCGGGTTGGCCTCAATGGCCTCAGTAGCCACAGAGCCCAAAGCTGACGTGTCGCTGATCTGGGCCAGGCCCATCTCTTCAACGATGACTCGTGGCGACTTACCGGCGCTGAAAGACTCCTCTATGGCGGTCTTTGCCTGGGCCGTCCCAACAGTGCCCTTTTCAAGCAACTCCAGCAAATCAACCATAAAGGCAGGGCTCAGAGGCGATTCTTCAATGTCGCTGCCACTGGCGTTCAGAAGGCGCGCGAGTTCAGTGATGGTCCAGTTGGCGGCCGCTTTTGCGGTGCCATTGCTGACGGTGGCGCCCGCATGGCGCGCCGCCCATTCCTCCAGCGTATCTTCATAATATCGCGCCATGGCCGGGGCAATGGTCAACTGCTCGGCGTCGTAGTCAGACAGCCCATAGGTATCCACATAGCGGAGCTTCTTGGCTTCCGGGAGCTCCGGCAGCCGCTCCGCCACCTCTTCCACCCACGCCTGGCTGATGGTCAGGGACGGCAGGTCAGGCTCAGGGAAGAACCGGTAGTCATGGGCAAACTCCTTGCTGCGCATGGAGATGGTGACACCGCGTTCTTCCACCCAACCTCTGGTCTCCTGCGCCACACGGCCGCCGTCCTGAACAAACTTGGTCTGCCGCTCTATTTCATATGCAAGGGCACGTTGAACAGCCCTGAAGCTATTCATGTTCTTGACTTCCACCTTGCCCATAAGCTCTTTGGAGCCTTTGGGCCGGATGCTGATGTTGGCGTCACAGCGGAAGGAGCCCTCCTCCATGTTGCCGGTGGACACGCCAATGTACTGAAGGATGGCGCGGTACTTGGTCAGAAACTGCCGCGCCTCTTCAGCGGACCGTATGTCCGGCTCACCTACCAGTTCCATCAGCGGCATGCCCGCGCGGTTCACGTCAACCAGGCTATACCCCTCACCTGTTGCGGTATCAGTGCGATGGAAGAGCTTGGCGACGTCCTCCTCCAAGTGCACCCGTGTGATGTTGGCGTGGCGAGTCTCACCATCAATGTCCAGTTCAATGTAACCGCCCACGCATATGGGCAGGTCAAACTGGGATATCTGATACCCCTTCATGAGGTCAGGGTAGGGGTAGTTCTTGCGGTCAAATTTGGTGTGTTCCGTGATGTCAGAGTGCAGTGCAAGGCCGGTCTTATTCACAG
>CAVOAJ010000126.1:0-5156 GCA_963693605.1 Dehalococcoidia bacterium
CACTCACCGAAGGTCCCACCGTACTAAGGTGTTAAGGATTACGTAGGCTGAGTCGGGGTTGCGGTCGTTATCACCGCCGGGCACTATGTGTGTCCACTGAGTTGTCCCGGTTCGCCGGGAAATGAGGGTGGTACCACGGGAATTTATATCCCGTCCCTTTTCGGGGGCGGGACTTTTTTATGCAAATAAAGGTGACGCAATGCAGATGACCGGAGCACAAGTCGTATGTGAAGCCCTACTTCGTGAAGGGGTTGAGGTTATGTTTGGGCATCCTGGCGGGGCGGCTCTGCCCTTCTATGACGCTCTATACCACTACCCTCAAATTCGGCACGTCTTGATGCGGCATGAACAGGCCGCCGCCCATGCAGCCGAGGGTTACGCCCGAGCGACAGGCCGTATAGGCGTATGTGTTGCCACCTCCGGTCCCGGCGCGACCAACCTGATGACCGGGTTAGCCGCTGCCAAGATGGACTCCACTCCTATGCTGGCCATCACAGGCCAGGTGGCCCGTCCCTTCCTGGGCACCGAGGCTTTCCAAGAATGCGATACCGTGACGATGGCGGGGCCTGTGGTTAAGAAGGCCTTCATCATCATGAACACCAAGGACATCCCTGAAATTGTTGCTGAGGCATGCAGGCTTGCACTGTCAGGCCGCCCTGGGCCGGTGCTCATAGACTTTCCCAAGGACGCCCAGGCGGAAATGATGGAATACACACCTTCCACCGTAGCGCCCCCGTCCCTCAATGGCGCAAGCCACCAAATTGAGGGTGACGTGGGAGCGGCAGTACGCTTGTTGAACGAGGCACAGCGACCAGTGATTATTGCTGGCCACGGCGTCCATCTTGCCGCAGCGTGGGATGAGCTCAAAGCCCTTGCAGAGGGGGCCAACGTACCAGTCATCAACACCCTGCATGGCACCGGAGCGTTTCCTCGTCATCATCCACTGAGCCTGGGCATGGTTGGCATGCACGGCATGTACTGGTCCAACATCGCGGTAGATGAAGCTGACCTTGTGGTAGGCGTTGGCATGCGGTTTGATGACCGTGTCATTGGCAGGCCAGGGAGCTTTGCGCCCAATGCCAGGATTGTTCACATAGAGATTGACCCATCACAAGTAAACAAGAACGTGAAGGCGGACGTCCCGTTGCTCGGTAACGCCAAGGACGTTCTACAGGCACTGATACCGCTAGTGGAACGGCAGCACAGGCTGGAATGGTTCGCCAGAGTCGCTGAGCTGCAACACAAGCACCCAAGCCTGGAGGTCCCGGAGTCCGGCGCGCTCATGCCGCAGTACGTCTTGTCCCGGATTAACCGGGTCATCCAAGCCGCTGAGGACCCCATAGTGGTCACCGGCGTGGGCCAGCACCAGATGTGGTCAGGGCAGTACTTCTTCCTGGACAACCCCAATAGCTTCATCAGCTCTGGCGGCTTGGGCGTAATGGGGTTTGAGGTGCCTGCCGCTATAGGTGCTCAGGTTGGCCGCCCCAGCGCTGAGGTGTGGAGCATCTGTGGTGACGGCGGATTTCAGATGACGCTGCAAGAGTTGGCAACGGTGGTGCAGGAGCACCTGCCCATCAAATACATCATCATCAACAACGGTTATCTTGGCATGGTTAGGCAGTGGCAGGAACTCTTCTACGATCATCGCTATAAGTCCGTACCGATCAGTTCGCCGGACTTCGTGAAACTTGCCGATGCCTATGGGATACCCGCAGCCACGGTCACCACTGCGGTAGATGTGGATACGGCGTTAACCATAGCCGCCGCGACCAAGGGGCCTTACTTGCTCAACTTCCTGGTCTCCCAAGAGGAAAACGTGTACCCCATGGTGGCGCCGGGTGCGTCTCTGGCGGATACCATCGAGGACCCGCGTGTGGCCCACCGTCGGCAGGTCATGCACCTTGCGCATGAAGGCACCGTCAGCTACCCATAAGACGTAACGCAACGTATCAAAGAAGGGGCGCACTGTTGTGCGCCTCTTCTTTATTTAGCCGTCAGTTCAAAGCTCTTCCCCGCCCTATCAACGATGTCTCGTCCGATAGCCAGCGACGCTGTGGCCCCCGGTGACGGAGCGTTCAGCACATGGATGGCGTTCGCCGTCTCGCTGATACGGAAGTCGTCCACCAACCGTCCGTCGGGGCCAACAGCCTGGGCGCGTACGCCAGACCCTCCACGAACCAGGTCAGCCTCCCGCACCTCCGGCACTAGCTTTTGCAATGCACGGGTGAACGCCCCTTTGCTGAAAGACCGGTAGAACTCGCCAAGCCCTGTCTTCCAATAGCGAGCTGACATGGCCCAGAACCCCCGGTACCGCAATGTATCAAAGAGTTCTTGGAGGTCCACTGCCTTCATGCTGTAGCCCTCTCTGGCAAAGGCAAGAACTGCGTTGGGGCCAGCCTCAATTCTCTTGCGCATGGTCTTGGTGAAATGGACGCCAAGAAACGGAAATTGAGGGTCCGCCACCGGATAGATAAGCCCTTTCACCAAGCGACTGGCTTCTTGAGAGAGCGTGTAATACTCGCCTCGGAACGGGATGATCTGCGTGCCCTGGCCTGCTCCCACCATGCGCGCCACAGAGTCAGCATAGAGACCGGCGCAGTTGATAAGCCATCGTGTGCGGTAGTCCCCGTCCGTCGTCTGGATATACGTGGCCCCATCCGCATGACGGATGCCGCGCACCTCCACACCCGTGTGCAAAGCGCCGCCCATCTCAAGGAACTGCTTGGCGTAAGCGGCAGACACCTCTTTGTAATCGACAATTCCCGTGTTTGGTGACCATAGCGCCTTCACCCCACGCGCGTGCGGCTCCAGTTCCCGAAGCCGCTCCGGGCCAATAACCTCCAAACCAAGCACGCCATTTTCCATGCCCCGCCGGTAAAGCTCATCTAAGGCAGGCACCTCATCCTGAGTGGTGGCCACAATGACCTTGCCACAAAGCTCATACTGCACGCCATGTTCATCGCAGAAGGCCATGAGGTCTCGAGCGCCCACAACACAGTTCTGAGCCTTGAGGGAGCCCGGTTTGTAGTAGATGCCTGAGTGGATGACACCGCTGTTGTGGCCAGTCTGATGGCCGGCCACTCCCTGCTCTTTCTCCACAACCGCCGTGGTGTAATTAGGGTACCGGCGTGAAATTTCCATGGCCGTGGCAAGGCCAATGATTCCTCCGCCAATGATGGTGATGTCGTAAGTATGGTCAGTCATGAATGCTCCTTGGCCCCCATCATATCTCATGCGTAACGGCCTCAAGGTTTACGACCGCCCATGCCGAATGATAGATTGGCGCCGCTACCTAAATGTCACTCTCACTGCCCCCTGGAGGCCCCATGACCAACGTCCAAGCGCAAGATACCTACCCCACACAGGCGGTGCCGCTCCGTGCCTTTGTTGCAGCCATACTTGAGTCTGGGGGAGCGGCTCCTGAAGACGCTGCTTTTGTTGCGGAAGTCTTAGTTGAGGCGGACCTCCGTGGCGTTGAGTCCCACGGCGTGACCCGGCTGGCAGGGTACATGGAGATGATATCTCGTGACCTGCTGAACCCGACACCAAACATCACAGTGCTGCATGACAGCATGGCGACTGCGTCAATAGATGGCGACATGGGCTTTGGGATGCTTGCCGCACTACGTGGCATGAACATGGCTATCGACAAGGCCCGTGAGTACGGCCTGGGCGCCGTGACCTCTCGTAACATGGCGCACACCGGCATGGTTGGCTATTACACCATGCATGCCGCATCTCAGGGCATGATAGGCATGGCCATGAACAATGGTCCCACCATTGTTCCTCCCTTTGGAGGCCTGACACCCACCTATGCCACCAATCCATTCAGCATTGCGTTCCCCGCAGGGGATGAGCAACCGGTGGTGCTGGATATGGCGACGTCCATGGTGGCGGCAGGCAAACTGCGGCTGGCCGCCAAGAAAGGTGCGCCCATTCCTACCGACTGGGGCATGGACCGCGAAGGCAACCCCAGCAGCGACCCTGCCGAGGTGCTCCAACACGGATTCTTACAGTGGGCTGGAGGCTATAAGGGGTTTGGCCTGGCAACCATGGTGGAGATACTAGGGGGCGTGCTCTCCGGCGGGCTCTTTGGGTTAAGTGTGCCAGCACTGGTCAATTTTGGGCAGGACCCGTTGATAGCCAACGGCTTCTACCTTGCTATAGACATTCAACGGTTCATTCCACTGGATGATTTCCACAGCAAGGTGGACACTCTTGTGCAAAACGTACGCTCATCCAAGCCCGCGGCTGGGGTGGAACGCGTGTACATTGCTGGTGAGCCGGAGTTTGAACGGAAGCGACTCCGTTTGGTGGAGGGCATTCCGCTCAGCAGTGCCGTGTTTGAGGAACTGAAGTCCCTCAGTCAACGGTATGAGGTGGCGTTCAGCCTGCGCTAGGCGGGGTACTCCCGCAATTCAATCTGCACGCCCTCAGGGCCTTGGAAGTAGAATGATTCAGCGTCCCCCCTGGCACCCCAGCGAGTGGCCTCTATCTCTATTCCAATTCCTGCTGCCTTGATAGCCTTTTTTGCAACAGCAAGCTCACCTGGCTCAAGCACAATGCAAAAATGAACAAGCTGTTGAGTAGCTGAGAACACGTCATCAGGTCCCATGGGGAACAGGTCTATGAGTGTGCCCTCGTTGAGGCGTACAGACGGAAACCGTACCTTCCCTTCTCGCCATTCATCCTCGCGGACGGAGTCCATCCCCAGCACCCCGCTATAGAACTGGAGAGACCGTTCAATATCAGGGGAACGCAAAACAATGTGATCCAGGCCTTGTACGCGTACCATCTCCGCCTCCTAGTTGTCTGCTTTCGTAGTGCACTATAGCGCATTGGTGAGAACCACGTCAGGGAACCCACCCCGCATGCTGCAATTGCATGCTTGGACCAGTGACTTCCTGCCCATGCAACTGCTGTTAGAGACTCCTCAATCCGGGGCAATTTCAAAAATTCGTTTTCCGTCACTCTGTTGTTCTATTAAGCAGGGGCAAGGTCACGGCCTTATTTTCGCCTTACTTTTAACTCTGTCAGTGGCACAAAAGTTCCATTGACACTCGCCAACCGTACCTCTATGGTGAGCCAGTCCTCTCACTGCGGTCGCAGAGGGCATGTAGACCTCTCAAACTCCGGGAATCATGCCCGGCACTTAC
>CAVOAJ010000127.1:0-5149 GCA_963693605.1 Dehalococcoidia bacterium
TTGGTCCTCCATCAATCAGCACGTTATAACCGCCGGGCGTGCGCACCAAAGCCGCGTCCCCTTGGCCAACGTCCAGGAAATAGACGTGCATACGGCCATCCGACTGCCCAAGGGCCGCTACCCAGATGACCACGCCTGCCAGCGCAATGATTGACAGTAGACTAGCCTGAGCTAGCGCGTGCTGGGGTCCTTTCCAGAGTAAGCGAAGGAAAGACCTCGTTCCAGGGAGCCAGCCGTAGCGGTACAGCACAGCCAAGGCAGAGGCCATGATTATGTAGTAGCCCCACACCAGGGTTGATGAGAAGCTTTCCACGTCTACCACGCCCCAGGACGGTGCGGCCCCTACGTGCACTACTTTTGAGAGCCACCACCCTGGCAGCCAGCCGGTCCACCCTGTTATCCACCCAAGCGGTTCCCAAATAACGCCCAGCACTGCCGTTATGAACGCACGGCCAACCAGGAAAGGCAGGGCGGGAAACACGAGCATGGTGACGGGGATGCCCAGCAGAGGGACTTGATGGAAATTGAAGGCCACCAGCGGCAGCGTGCCAAGCACCGCGCCACCGGATAGGAGTACGCCGCCCATAGCTAACGCCGCTATCCGCCATTGCCACTTGCCTTCGTACTTGCCGGTGCTCCAGTGTCGCTGGAGCAAGAGCCACGCAGGAAGGCCAATGAGCAAGACCCCTGCCATGGCCGTGAAGCTAAGTTGAAAAGAGAGGTGCCACAGCCACCGGGGCTCCCATACCAGCATCAGCGCCGCTGCCAGTGCCAGGGAAATAATAGGACGAGGCAATCTCCCCGTTGCCATGGCCAGGAGATAGGCGCTGCCCATGATGGCGGCACGGACCGCGGATGGCGGAGCTCCAGCCAGGAGTACGTAACTCCAGACCAGTAGGAACGGAGGTAGGAGGTATAAATTTCGGCGGTGGCCCAGAATCCAGTTGGAGATACCCAGGACTGAGACCAACACCAGGGCAATATGCATTCCAGAGACAGCCAGCAGATGAGCGGCCCCGGACCGCCGGAAATCCGTCGCTATCTCTTCAGGAATGCTTTCTCGTAGGCCCAGCAGCAGCGCTTTGGAGAGCGAGGCCTGGGGCTCCGGCAGTGAAGCGTCCAGCGCTAGCGCCAGTTCCCTTCGGGCAGCGTGTACTTCGCGTAGGAACCAGGCGCCAGCCACGCCGGGTTCCACCTCCACCACCGCTGCTCCACGCATCACGGAGCCAATGCCCTGGCTGGCCAGGTACAAGGGATAATCAAACCCGCCAAAGGGCTCCGGTGCATCAACGCGCCCAATGAGCAGCACACGGTCGCCGTAAGCCAGCGGCTCTCCACCGGACGGAGACTCCGTCCACACCATGACCGGATCTGTCACTGGCGTCCACTCCCCATCCTGGGTGCGTAGCTGACTTGGCTTTAGCTCCAGCCTAACCTGATCACTGGAGATTTCTGGGAGACTGGTGATGACTCCCTCAATCTCTACCACTTGCCCGTGATAATGAGCGAGGTCTCCACCCACGTCCAACAGTTGTGGCCCTCCGCGGACTACTCCTAAGAGCAGCCCTAGGAGTAGCAGCATGAGCGGTAGAGCGCGGATGCCCCAGCTCCGCAGCAACAGGTATACACCCGCCAAAGAGACTAGCGATAACACTATGGCCGCTGTGGGCACGTCCCATTGCCTGCTGGCCCACAGACCTAACACGAAGCCAAGGGCCAACCAGAGCAGCACCATCCTAGTTCCCTACCGTGACGAATTCACGGATGCACTCGTATGTCCCTATGCCAATATCCGGCACTGCCATCACGAGGTCGGTCCGCTGAAACGGGCCGTTTTCTGTGCGGTACGCGACAATGTTCTTGGCGCGCTCCGGTCCAATGCAGGAGAGGTCCTCCAGCTCACTGACGATGGCAGTGTTTAAATTGACGAGGGCTACTGGTGAAGTGTCTCCGCTGCCTGGGATTATGGGCGTCGGCGTTGAGGCAAGGGTTATCTCAACCCCGTCGTCGATAGAAGGGTCAAAGGCAAGCCACAGCGCACCTGCTGCGGTCACCAGTATTAGTACGGCTAGAAGGATTCGATAGATTGGTAAAGGTAGCATCCACTTCATTATAGCCGCGGCCTGCAATTGACACTGTCCAGCCCCCCAACCGATAATCGTGTTCAGTAACGTTACTTTGACCCCTCTCTAGGAGATGATGACCATGGAGCCAGTGGCTTTTCTGAACGGTGAATACGTCCCGTTGTCAGAGGCCAAAGTGGGCATCATGACTCACGCGCTTCACTACGGCACCGGCGCATTTGAGGGTATCCGGGGCAACTGGAACGCGGACGACGGCAAGATGTACATCTTTAAGCTCCGTGAGCACTATGAACGCATGCTCCAGGGGTGCAAGGTCCTCTGGATAGGCATGCCGTACTCCCTGGATGAGTTGTGCCAGATAACCGTGGAGGTCGTGGAGCGGAGCGGGTTCCAGCAAGACGTGTACATCCGCCCCATGGCATTCAAAGCTGAAGAGAAGGTTGCCAACCTTAATCTGAAGGCGATTGGTGATGGCTTCTTCTGCCTTGCCATCCCCTTTGGTAACTACATTGACTCTGATGGCGCCATCAGTTGCTGTATCGCCTCATGGCGGCGCATTGATGACACCGTGGTGCCTCCCCGCGTGAAGCTGAACGGGCTTTACCTGAACAGCATCCTGGCTAAAACAGACGCCCTGGCCTCCGGCTTTGATGAGGCCATCATGTTGAACCAGGACGGCCATGTTTCCGAAGGCACGGGAGAGAACATCTTCCTGGTCTATGGGGACTCAATCGTCACGCCCACCTTGGAGAGCAACGCTCTGCCTGGTATCACTCGCGCCACAGTCATAGACCTGGCAAAAGAGGAATTGGGCGTCACTGTTGCGGAGCGGCCCGTGAGCAGGAGTGAACTCTACCTCTGTGATGAAGTATTCCTCACCGGCACCGCTGCCCACATTCAGGCCGTTGGCTCTGTTGACCACCGCAACGTGGGTTCCGGGAGCGCCGGACCTGTGACCAAGCGACTCCAAGAGTTGTACTTTGGCATTGTGCGGGGGAAGAGCCCCAAGTACATTGACCAGTGCGCCACCGCCACGCCCAAGATGGCGACAGAATAGCTGAGAACGGCTTCTAAGAGACCAGCGTATGAAAAAGCGGGACGGAGGATATTCCTCCGTCCCGCTTCTCTATGCCTAGCTTGTGGCAAAAGTATCTACCAGGTGGCTGGCTTCGCCTTCTGGGAAGACACGCTGGCTTCCTTCTCCAACTCAGGTGAGAGTTTACCGGTCTTGAAGTATTCCGCGTACACCTTGTTGAACAGTTCTGGTCGGTCAGTCTGACCCTGGTGACCTGTCTCCGTGGGGTAGTAGAACTGAATGTTCGTCAGCACCTTCTCTTGTTCGTAGGCGGCGCTGGGTGGGATTAGCACGTCGTCAGCGCCAAAGAGGTAGATGCCGGGAATGGTTATCTTGTCCAGCTTGCCCACCAGGTTTGCCCTTTGAGCGTAGCTCGGGTTGGAAAACACATTGTTAGTGAATGCCACCGCAGCCTTGAACCCGCCGTCATGGACGATGGCCATGTTCGTTCGCATGGTAATGAGGTCGTCACTGATGGCGTCCTTGCGGTAGATGATGGACTCCATCATCTCGCGCATGGTCTCCTTCTTGCCGTCCCACTTGGGGATGGCGAGACCGGGGTGACGCTCCCGCGCCTTGCCGTCCTTGTCCAGGCCCAACGGCGCGTGGATGCTGAAGCTGGCAATGAGAATGTAGCTGATGACCCGCTCAGGGTGCTCCACCAGATACTGGGCTGTTACGCCCGCGCCCTGGGAATTGCCGGACAGGTGGAACCGGTCCAGCCCTATCGCAGTGGCAAAGTCATTAACAAAGTCAGACCAGCTGAACATGCCGTAGTGCGGCCAGTACTCTTCACGGGCATCCGCCAAGCCAAAGCCTGGGCGGTCAGGTGCAAAGACCCGGAACCCCTGCTCTGCCAGATACGGCATCATGAACCGCCATCCTGCAATGCCTGATGAGCCAGGCAGTCCGCCGTGCAACAAAATGACCGCAGGCCCGGTGTCGCCAGCCGTCATGTAGTGGGCCTTAGCCCCACTTGCCAGACGCACCCATCTGCTGGCTATGCCTGGTACGGATATGAGACCTTCTTCAGTCAGCGCCATGTTTCCTCCATGCCAATGTTCTGTGGACGGCTTTTTGCCGCAGCGGAAGCATAGTGAGCCGCGGTGCTGTCGTCAACTATCGGCCAAGCACTAGCGGTCCCGTGTCGGGTAGGAGGGGAATTCCAAAGGGGATTCTGCCCCTTTGGTGGGGTGCGCGAGGGGTACCCCCTCGCTTCTTCTTAAAGCGTTCTGGGTGAGTGGTGGAGAGAGCCAACGTTTACCGCTCCCCCGTTTGACCGCCCCTTGGGGATGGTGATAGCTTCAACTGGACTGCACTACTGGGGCGTACTTTGCGCGGAGGGAACATGGACAGCCAGGAATTCGCCAAAGAAATGGAGGGCCGTGTCCGAGAGTTCTGCGAAAGCATGGACGGACGGCTCCCAGCTTATAGCTACATCCCGCTTACTGACGATGCTATGCGCATCAAAGTCATGAAGAACCGGCTGTGGAATGAGATTAGAGCGGGTGAAATTTTCGGCTCGTGGCTTAAGACCACTCCTGAACTGGACGTGAAGGCCGCCCTTGCTGAGTCCACCCATGAAGAATTTGAACACGCAACGCTTCGGGTTAAGGCTCTGAAGGAGAAGGGAGCCGACCCCTACGACTACGAGCCGCTGCCTGCCCAGATTGCCATGTTCAACGTCTTTGAAGCGCTGACCGGCACCGTGGAGCGTATGGCTGCTTTTCCGCTGGCCGGTGAGGGCGTGGCGGACTACATGATTGGAAAGAGCCTGGAGACTGACTCAGTCCCTGACTGGGTGCAAGCTCCCTACCGCTCAATTCATGAAGATGAGGAGGGCCACGGAGGCTATCCAACGCAGGTGCTGGCTGCTTACGCCACCACGCCTGCGCAGCAGCAGTCGGTGCGACGTGCCGTGGAGATGAGCCTTGTCCTCCGCCGTTCCTATTTCGACAACCTGGACCGCTGGGTGTTTGAAGATAAGGCC
>CAVOAJ010000128.1:0-5105 GCA_963693605.1 Dehalococcoidia bacterium
CTAAGGTTCGAGTGACGCCCACCTGCACCTCTTCAGAAAGGATCATCTCAAGCACGCCAGATGAACGGCCCGTTTTAATGGCCACGTCAATGTTGGGGTATTGCTGATGGAACCGTTCCAGGATAGCGGGCAGAACATAGGCGGACACGGCCCTGGCCGCGCCAATGTAGAGCTTTCCAGAAGATGCAGACATGACCGCTTCCACAGCCTCTCTGCCATTCTCTAGCGTTGCCAGAGAGCGTTCCACGTAGGGAAGGAGCGTCCGTCCTGCATCGGTCAGGCGCACACCTCGCCCCAGCCGGTGGAATAGCGGCTCTCTCAACTCTCGCTCCAGAGAAATGATCCTGGCGCTCAGAGACGGCTGCGTGAGGTTCAGCGCATCCGCTGCCTTACTGAAGCTCCGATGTTCCACTACCTTGAGGAATGCTTGTAGCTGGCCTACCTCCACGTTTCCTCCAACGTATAGAAAAATTCGATGCGTTATCTATGTAGTATAGGCCTTCCCCTTACATACGCTAGCTAACAACCTGTACACCTCAGTACACCTCTGCTACGCTGAAATAGTTCGAACAGTCTAATATCAGCAAAACAGTGTTCCATGTGCGGTATTTTTGGATATTTAGGAACCCGCGATGCGCCTGCTTTCGTGCTTGAAGGCCTGGCGCGTCTAGAGTACCGGGGATACGACAGCGCAGGCATAGCCGTTGTTACGGACGACGGCGACTTGGCCGTGCGCAGAGCCCCAGGGAAACTTCAAAACCTCATTGAGGACATAGCAGCCCATCCGCTAAAGGGCCATAGAGCTCTTGGGCACACGCGCTGGGCCACCCATGGCGCTCCCACTGAAGCCAACGCCCACCCTCACGCTGACTGCACCGGCCGCATTGTTGTGGTCCATAACGGTATTGTTGAAAACTACGTGGCGCTGAAAGAGCGGCTGTTGTCGCAAGCCCACACCTTCACCTCTAATACAGACTCAGAGGTCATCTGCCATCTGATAGAAGAGCACGTCACTGCAGGCCATCCCTTTGTGGAAGCCGTCAGGCTCGCAGCTAGTGAACTCAAGGGCGCCCACGGCATTGCCAGCATCTACGCGGATGAGCCTGACACCATGGTGGCGCTACGCATAGGCAATGCAGGCGGCGTATCCGTGGGCTACGGACAGGGTGAAATGTACCTCTCCAGTGACCTCTCCACCCTCCTGCCGCTGACCACCCGTGTGGTCTCCCTTCCTCCAGGCGAGATGGCAATCATCCGGCCGGATGGAAGCACGTACCAGTCACTTGATGGCACCACCGTGGAGCATGAGCCCCAGGTATTTGCCGTCAACCCCGTGGCCGCGGCCAAAGGGGGGTACCGTCACTTCATGCTCAAAGAGATCATGGAGCAACCTGAGGCGGCCATGAGCACGCTGCGGGGACGGATAACCTTCAACCCGCAAGGCATCACCTTGGATGAGGTTCCTTTTTCCACGGAAGAAATCCAGGGGTTGAACAGAGTGACGCTGTTGGGCATGGGCACCAGCAACCTGGCGGCCCAGGTGGGTGCCCGACTCATAGAGTCCCTGGCCCGCATCCCCGCCACTGCGGAAAATTCGTCGGAGTTCCGGTACCGAGACCCCGTGGCAGACGCAAAGACCCTAGTAGTCTCCGTGGCGCAGTCCGGTGAAACGGCCGACACTCTGGAGGCGATGCATGAAGGCATGCGCTCAGGGGCGCGAACGCTGACCATATGCAACGTGGATGGAAGTCAGGCCACCCGCTTGGCTGAAGGGACCATCCTCATGCATGCAGGCTTGGAGGTCGGTGTCGCCGCCAGCAAAACGTTCACCAATTCTATGCTGTGCCTTTACCTGCTTGCGCTACACCTGGGACGTGAAAGAGGCGTCCTTGATGCCGCAAAAATTCGTGAACACGTTCAGGGCCTGGAGCTTCTGCCCGGCCTTATGGCAAAGGCATTGGAGCTGAATGAGGATGCCTACGAGCGCCTGGCTGCCAAATACGCACAGTCTAAACGGTTCCTGTTCATTGGCAGAGGGCTTCTGGAGCCCATCGCTAAGGAGGGCGCCCTCAAGCTCAAGGAGATCAGCTACATTCACGCTGAAGGGCTCCCAGCCGCAGAATTGAAGCACGGGCCCATTGCGCTCGTGGACCCAGAGACGCCGGTGGTGGCGCTGACACCCCAGGGCGCGCTCTACGACAAGATGATGGGCAACATCAGTGAGGTCAAGGCCCGCAACGGGCAGGTAATAGCACTCGCCACGGAAGGTGACGTGGAAATAGCCAAGCATGTGGATGATGTGCTGTGGATGCCCAACACGCCTCCCTTCCTCGTACCCATGGTCGCAGCGCTCCCTCTCCAGTTGCTTGCGTACCACACAGCCGTCTACTGCGGCTGTGACGTTGACCAGCCACGAAATCTTGCTAAAAGCGTCACGGTGGAGTGACACGCCATGGATGAACGGAGCAACAGCCGCCGCCCGCTATTCGACTTGCACTGTCACATACTGCCGGATCTGGATGACGGCGCAACCAGTGAGGAACAAGCCCTGGAGGTGATTGCCCTCTCCTAATTGCCCTCTCCTATGCGAGGGGAGTTACCGGCATGGTAGCTACTCCGCATTCTTATGAGGTCTTGGAGCACGGCGGTATCCCCGTCATTGAAGAACGTCTGGCCGCTTTGCGTGAAAAGCTGGAAGAGCAGGGCATCCCTATACAGCTCATGGCTGGCATGGAACAACACCTGGGGCCGCAGGTCCCAGAGCTTTTTGCTCAAGGACAAGCCCTTACCCTGAACAATTCACGCTACATGCTGGTGGAATTCAACCCGGTCCAGTGGGCGACCTACACGGATGAGGTGCTGTTCCAGTTGCAAGTACAGAACGTAGTTCCCTTGCTGGCCCATGTTGAGCGGCAAGCCAACATCCAGGAAAAATCAGAGTTACTTGAGGGGCTTGTCCAGCACGGGTGTTATGCACAGATTACCGCTGGCAGCCTACTGGGAAACTTCGGCTCTGAGTCCCGCGCAACCGCAGAG
Organism: Dehalococcoidia bacterium; assembly: GCA_963693605.1. Taxonomy (GTDB): domain Bacteria; phylum Chloroflexota; class Dehalococcoidia; order Lucifugimonadales; family Australimonadaceae; genus JAQBVZ01. The sequence goes on from CAVOAJ010000128.1 coordinate 3,037, forward strand.
CGCCTATTGCGCCGAGGCATGGTGCACGTCGTCGCTTCAGACGCACACCGCCCATTCGGCAGTCGTGAGCCACTCCTGGCAGGCGTCGCCAAACGGCTTCACCAATTGGTGGGTGAAGAGGCTACGAACACGCTGCTGTATGACAACCCCGCCGCTATTGTGGCAGACGGGCCTGTCGCCACCATCTGGCCCAAACCGGCTCCCGCCGGACTCCGGCGCTTTCTACCCTGGTAGGTTCCCCCAGCTACTCAGCTGATCCGCTCAAAGATAGTGATACCTGGCCAGGAAACTAGCTCACGGAACAGAAATGGGTCCTGCTGCACAACTCGCTCAAAGTTGCCGGGGTTCTCCAGGAAATTCCACTGATATATCACAAGGTAATCGGTGTCCCGCTCTTCCATAATCTCCGCCAGCCTGAGCGTATCCACCCGCGCAAACCACCCCATGTGCCGTACCTCACGAACGGCCTGCCAATTGTTGGCTCCTTCATCATTCCAACCATCCATGATGGCTCTATCAGTGAAGGCTGGAATCCAATAGGCATCCCAGTTTCGGAAGCCCATAGCCAGAATGGTGGCGTCCTCCGGTGTCTCCTCCTTCAGCCAGGTAAAGACCTCCTCCAAACGATCGTCCATGACAAGGGGCGCCAAGCGGTCACGAGCAGCCATCACGTCCATGACAGGCACTACAAGAAAGCCTAGAGCCAGCACTGCCGTTACCCCAGAGTCTGTCCACCCCGGCAACCGGAAGTGGCCCTGAAGCGCAGCAAGCTCATTCCGTACCGCATATAGCAGGTACCCAGCCAATAGGGCCATGAACGGCGCCATGAACAGTGGGAACCTAGCCACGTCCAGACCGCTAAAAGGGTACATACGGATTAAAGGGTTTCCACCAATGCCCAGGCTGAACCAGGTAAGCATCAGCAGAAAGGCCACGGCCCCGCTTATCCGGGCACGGGTAACAAGCGCATACAGTACCGCGCCCAAAGCCGCCGGAATCTGCATCCATCCCAGGTAAGACGGGTACGTCTCTATCCTGATGAGTCCCCTATCAAACAGGGACAGTCGAAAGTCGTCCAATCCAAAAATCCAGTTACCCGCCTGCTCTCGCTCAAACCCCACCTCTATGATGTGCTTGAGAAAGAAAATTACCCATAGGCCGGAGACCGCCACCACTCCAGCGCTGAACCAGAGCGTCAGACCTGCCAGTGTCCGTAACGGAACGGTACGTCCCCCTACCTGGTAAAGCCCCCAGGCAATGAATCCAAGAGCAAGCCCAAATCCAGTCATGTGATGCGCAAGCACACATGCGCCAAACAACGCCCCTCCCGCCAAGGCGGAGCGACTACTACCCAGACGCATGGCCCGCTCCAGCATGGCGTAAGCCGCTAGTCCCAGGGGCAGGGCAACCATTGTTGAATACCAGCCGAACACGCCCAACCCGGCGAACATCGGGTATGAGGCCAACGCCACAAGTCCCGTCCAGAAGGCCAACGCTCGCCCAAGTCTGAACTCTAGGGCCAGCCAATAGACCGTCATGCCCAAGCTTGCGTAGGCCAGCAAGAGCCAGATGCGGTAAAGGATTTCTACGGGAATTGGTGTGACAGCGGCTGAGACGCCAAGCAGCCCATAGCTCAAGGGAGAGTAGGCCTCTATGTAAGGGTACCCTCCGTACCAGAAAGGGTCATTGAAAATGACGCCCCAGTCACCTGTCAGCCCCTTCTCCAAGACCCAGCCCAGGTGTAGGAATGTGGGTGCGTCCACTCCCGGCGGGTTGCCAGCGCTGAACATTGGCCACATAACCGCAATAGCAATCAGTACGTACAGCCCTGCAACCCAGCCATGCGCACGAATGACGCGTTGTAAGGGCCCCGTTAAACGTTGGGCCCAAAGGATGAAGTGCAGGATTCGTGGTTGAGAAATGCTCACAATAGACCGCTAGGAGCCTAACGCGCTGCCCCGGTTTACCATGGCTAACCATATCTGGTAGATGCAGGTTTCGTCTTAGTCTAGGTCCGCTGACGACGACGACGGGCGGCGGCACGAGATATTCGGTTCGGGTCACCTTCG
>CAVOAJ010000129.1:0-5055 GCA_963693605.1 Dehalococcoidia bacterium
TCTTCTTTGGCATCAGGGAGTCCATCCCCATCCTGACGGTCGCCATGCTACTAACCAACGGGTCGCGGTCATGGTTCAATCGTACGCAGATAACGCTCCCTGTGGTGTTCTGGTTCGCGCTGGGCGCGGCCCCCGCTGCCATCCTTGGCGGGCTGATTTTCGCTACTGCGCCCGCCCCTGCCCTGGTGCGCGTCCTTGGCGTCTACCTGCTGCTCATGGTGGTCTACCGTCACTCCAAATGGCAGCTCACCTCCAAGACCAAACTCTGGCACTTCACGCCCCTAGGGGCCTCCACCAGCCTTGTTTCCGCATTGGTGGGCGTCAGTGGGCCGCTCATAGCTCCTTTCTTCCTTGGTTATGGCTTGATGAAGGGCGCGTACATTGGCACTGACGCCCTGGCTACAGTGACCATGCAGAGCACACGGCTGGCTGTTTTCGGTGGCCTGGACTTGGTCACGGAGAAGACGCTGCTCATAGGCGTGGGCATTGGCGCGGTCACCTTCATGGGGACGTACGTTGGCAAGCGACTGCTGGACATACTGCCTGAGCGCTACTTCCCTTACATCATCGAGGCCACAATGCTCGCCTCAGGGCTGCGCTTTCTCATCTGGGGTACAGGGCGCGGCTGAGTAAAGGCCCTGTGCTAAAGTGAGCGCCCACTAACGAGACGAGGCGTGACGATGCCTAGCCCTACCGATAAGGTATTTCTGAACGGCCTGACCTTTTACGGCTACCACGGCACCAAGCCTGAGGAGCGCACTCTGGGTCAACGGTTTCAGGTGGATATTGAGGTCTTTGGCGACCTCCACCCCGCAGCGCAGACCGGCGACCTTGCCAACGCCATTCACTACGTGCGCGTCTACCGCACAGTACGTGAGGTGATGGAGGGTGAATCACAGAACCTGTTGGAGTCCCTGGCGGAGGGTATCGCAAGCCGTGTACTAGCTAATGAGCTTGCGCAGGCGGTCCGCATCCGCATTACGAAACTCTCCTCCGCCCTGGCGGAGTCCGCGACAGGCACCGCAGGTGTGGAGATATACCGGGAGCGGGGGTAGTAACTGTATTCCAGCCATCCTCCGAGGGCCTCAGCACGAACGGCCCAAGCCACCAGCTCGCTTGTCATTCCTGGCGCAGCGAGGAATCTCTCGACCCGCTACCCACACACACCCAAATGGGTGTCGCCGCATCTAATAATTGTTCGCCCTGCTAGTGGCGAGGCCACGAAGGCAATCATCGTAAATTGGGGAGTGCATGCGCGATTTCATAAACCAGAACTCGGCACTGTTGCTAGCCATTCTCGTCTTTGGAATGGCAGCCTGGGGCGCATGGGACTACCGCAAAAATAAGCGAGCGCTCCTAGCCATCGCCGCCATACTGATCGTCATAACAGTTGGCTACGCTCAGGTGCGGCACGGCCAGAGCGATGCTTCTTCAGTGGCGGAGTTCGATGCGGTATTTGCTGCCGGAGCGCCGGTAGTCCTGGAAATTTACTCCGACACCTGTGTGGTCTGCCTAGCGAGCAAGCACGCTGTTGATGACCTTGAGGTTGAACTTGAAGGAAAGGCAACGGTTGTGCGGATGAATATCGGTGAGTCAGTGGGCAAAGCAGTCGCACGGCAATATGGAGCGTTCGCCACTCCTTCATTCATCGTTCTATCGTCCAGTGGAATTGAGCAGTATCGTCAGTATGGGTATCCCGATTCCGATCGACTGGTGGCTGAGGTACTCGCCGCTCAGTGATGCCTGCCAGCGGGTCGCCCAACTAGGCGGGATGACAATCGCGAGGCAGCTTTCCCCTACCCCTGCACCTGTTTGGCCGTAACCTCAGTGGCACACGGAACGCCACGCTCAAACTCCGTGACACTGGTGAGCGTCGTCTCTGCTATGTGCTCCATCGCCTCGCGGGTGAAGAACGCCTGGTGGCCAGTGATGAGCACGTTGGGAAAGGTCAGCAGTCGCGAGAAAACGTCGTCCTGAATGACCTGCGCTGAGAGGTCACGGAAGAAGAGCGCCTCCTCTTCTTCGTACACGTCCAACCCCAGCGAGCCGATATGGCCCGTCTTCAACGCCTCCACCACGGCTACGGTGTCAACCAGCGCGCCCCGGCTGGTGTTGATGAGCATGACGCCTGGTTTCATCTGCGCCAGCGCCCGCCCGTTGATGAGGTGATGCGTGTCCGGCGTGAGCGGGCAGTGAATGGTGATAATGTCTGACTCCGCAAAAAGCCTGTCCAGTTCCACGTACTCCACGCCCAGCGCCTCGCACTCCGCGTTAGGGTAGGGATCGTAGGCCAGCAGCTTGCAACCAAAGCCGTTGAGTATCCGCGCCGCAACGACCCCTATTTTGCCGGTGCCAACAATGCCAGCGGTGCGTCCATGGAGATCAAACCCCAGCAGACCGTCCAGGGCAAAGTTACCTTCCCGCACCCTGGTATACGCACGGTGGATTTTGCGGTCCAAAGCCAGCATGAGGCCCACGGCGTGCTCCGCCACGGCATAGGGTGAGTAAGCAGGCACCCGCGTCACGGTGATGCCCAGCGCTTCAGCCGCTGCAAGGTCCACGTGGTTGAAGCCAGCGGACCGCAACGCGATAAGCCGGGTGCCGCCCTCTGCCAGGGCGCGAAGCACCGGCGCGCTTAACTGGTCGTTGACGAAGGCGCAGATAGCCGGAACTCCGTTTGCCAGACTCGCCGTAACCTCGGTAAGACGCGCCTCCAGGAACACTATCTCGTGGCCGCCCGCCTCCTGCGAGGCGTTGGCTGCCTCAAGGAACTCTTGGTCGTACGACCGTGTGCTGAAAACAGCGATACGCATGGGCTACCCCTACTTCCCTTAGCTACTTCCCCTTCAGGAACGCCTCCAACAATTCAGCCGCCGCACGCTCCGGGTCGTCTGCCATGGCGACTGTGCTGATAACGCATACGCCGTCTGCGCCAGCCTGCGCCACCTGGCCCACGTTTGCAGTCGTGATGCCGCCAATGGCCACCAAGGGGGGCCCGTCCGCAGGGATGGCCTTCCGGACAGCCTTCAGTGTCTCAGGCCCAGCGGGGCGCGTGTTGTCCTTGGAGGTTGAGCCAAACATGGCGCCCACCGCTATGTAGTCTGCCCCCTGCTCGTAGGAAGCGACAGCCTCTTCCAGCAGAGCGTTGGACTTGCCCACCATCTGCCAGGACTTTGTCACTGTACGCATGGCTGGTATCGAGAGGTCATGCTGGCCCACATGCACGCCATGGGCTTGAACAGCCACTGCAAGATCAGCGTGGTCGTTGATGATACAGACGGCGTCATGGCGCTTGCAGAGCTCCACCAGGGCGCGTGCAGTGTCGATGCTGTCACCCTTGTCGTTGCGCTTGTCGCGGTACTGTATCGCCGTCACTCCGCCCTTCAAAGCAGCCTCTGCCACGGTGACAAGGTCGCGGCCCGCTGTCAGCTCAGGGTCGATAATGACGTAAAGTCCTTTGAATTTCTGGGCCGCTGGCTTGCGAAAGGTCGCCCCCACGCTCAGGTCTATGCCCATCAGCGTGTCAAGAAACCCTTCCATCTCAGGCAGGCCCCGCTCACGGACCAAGTCCATGGGCCGCCGTGCCACTATCTCAGCGGCTGACCGGAGCGCCCCGGTGAGGGCCAGATACCGTTGGTCCAGGTCACCCTGACGCATGAAGATGCCAGCAATGGGTTTGACCATGGCAACGGCGGCGTTCAACGCGGCTACCAGTTCAGGCGACGCCTGCTCTGGCTGGAGGTCATCCCGCAAGCGTACGAGCCCCAGGTACAGCCACAACTGCGTCCTGTGTCGTTCAGGCCAGGCTATATCCGGGTACTCTATTTCAGCCATCGGTATACCTCCGGGGTCTCTTTAAAATGGGCAAGGTGAAGATACTACGTCTTACGGAGGATGTCGCGCAGGCGCGGCAAGCCCGTTCGTGAGTTTGACGCTACGCTGGGCGCTGCTATAAATTCTAGCGATTCATCGCTCGTATGGAGAGAACATGATTGGTGTGTGGGACCCAGAGGGAGTAGAGAAGCGCGCAATCCACCAGCTTGTGGACTTTGAGGGTAAGCGTGTCTTCGAAATCGGCTGCGGAGAGGGCCGCATAACGTGGTACTACGCCAATGAGGCCGCGCATGCGCTTGCCATTGACCTTGACGGACCGGCTTTGACAATTGCCCGTGACCAGACGCCGCCAGAGTTGAAGTCAAAGGTCGACTTCAGGATAGCCGACCTGTTGGACATTGACCTGGGCAATGAGGTCTACGACGTCGGCATATTCGCCTGGTCCATGTGATGAATGCCCGTGGAGAGTGTCGTTGACGCTCTGATGAAGGCTCACGAGGCGCTACGGCCAGACGGGGTGCTGCTTGACTGCCATCCTGTCGCCGAGTCGTTGGCGGTACGGGCGGGCAAGGAGACCACTCAGTTAGGTCCGCGAGAGTACAGCCCTGCGTTTGCTCACGCTGTTGCGAATGCGGGTCAGGCTCTCTCTTCAGTATCCAACAATGGTGCTTTCCTCAAGCTAGAACAGATGGAGTATGTGGTCACAGTCCACTTCTCTTCTTACGCTGAATGGACGAGTACTGGACCGGTCAGGTGGAATACTACGCCCAGCCAGAAGACGGAGCGTTTGAACATATGCGCCAACTGTTGACCACGCCAGGTGCAGAGCTACTTTTACGTACCCACATAAGGGCAACGTCATTCAAGAAGCTCGCCTAAGTGGATAGATGAGGACAGGGTTACGCGCCCTCTCTCACCACATCCAGCAGGTGCGTGACCTTGGGCGCGTAACCCTCCATGCGAACTGATACCAGGTCAATACACCAGTGCGCCTGCTCAAGGCCGTTGTCTTGTAAATACTGCTGCGCCGCAAGCACCAGCCGCTGGCCCTTGCGTACGGTGACCGACTCCTCAGGCGTGCCATAGGTGCCAGCCCGCCTGGTACGCACCTCCACAAACACAACTGTGTCGTCATGACGCGTCACGATGTCCACTTCGCCATAGCGAGTGCGGAAGTTGCGCTCCAATAGCAAATAACCTTGCTGCTGGAGGTACGCAGCG
>CAVOAJ010000130.1:0-5017 GCA_963693605.1 Dehalococcoidia bacterium
CAGACGCGTCGTCAGCCAGGAAGACCGCCGCATTGCCAATGTCGGACGCGCGAGGGAAACGCCCCATGGGAATGCTTTCCAGGAAGTCCTGCATGTTGGTGCTGTAGCGGGTCCTGAAAGGTGCGCCAACACCAAACCGCCAGATGTTGTGCTCCATGGCGTAGGGAGTGATGCAGTTCACACGGATGCCTAGGTGGGCAAGGTCCATGGCCGCGGCCTTGGAGAAGTAGTTCAGGCCAGCCTTGGAGGCTGAGTAACCGGAGTTCCCCGGCTCACCATAGTGCGCCGCTGATGACAGGATGTGGATAATACATCCCTTCTTGTCCTTCTCAATCATGGCCTTAGCCACGTGCTTGGTGGTCAACATCCCGGCGGTCAGGAACGTCTTCAACTGAAGGTTCCAGTCATGAATGTTGATGTCAGTGACAGGCCACCGGAGCTGCCGGCCAGCCAGGTTCACCATGGTGTCCACGTACCCAAAGTGGTCTACGGTGTCTTTCACCATGCGCGCCACCTGGTCCTGCTCCGATGCGTCACCGGAGAGGGCGATGGTCTCATACCCCCTACCGTTGAGGAAGTCCGCAGTCTGCTGGGCCACCTTGGGGTCCAGGTCACACGCGGCTATTTTCGAGCCCTCCTTGGCAAGCCAGTGGGCTACGGTGCCGCCCATGTTTGGGCTTGCGCCAAAGATAATTGCTACCTTTCCATCGAGTCGCCCCATATCCCTCACTCCTTTACAAATGTGGTAATGTTGAACGCTGCGTCGTGAATCGCTACTTCACCTCGAAGATAGTCGATATCCAGTCGCTGTTCAGCGTCCACGTGGTCTGCAGGTCTGCGTGCTTGACCTTGGCGCCAATCTCAGTCATGGCCCCAGCCAGGACAATGCTAGTCAAGATTTCCCAGGAGGCGGTGTCCTCCATCTCCTCGAAGGTCCAAGAGTCGCCCCACTTGTCGAACTGGTTGTTCTTCCACTCTTCAAAGCGTTTGATGTCGTTCTCAAACTCTGGCCGTACGCGCTTGTTCCCTACCCAGGTGTTCTGGGAGTTGGACCAGTTTGTGGAGGCGACCAGGGCAACTCGCAGGTTGCTGGCTTTGAATATCTGAGCGATGGTCTGACCAAGCTCAAAGGCTTCCTTGGGCGTCAGTGGCGGAGGCGCGCTCTTGTCCCACTCAGACAGCCCCTCAAGGCCCCGCTCACGCTGAAAGCCAAACGTGTCGATTCCAATAGCTACCACGGGCGTCTTGAACTCACGGTTCGTCCAGTCCAGGTGGTAGATGCCAGCCAAGGCGTTGTGGCCCAGGCCCGAAGGCGGGACGCCTGCCTCATTGGACTCAATAGCCGGAAGGTTGCGGTCCTTCAACCCCTTGAGCAGCAGTTGAGCCGCCTCAGTGTGGGTCTTGATGGTGTCGACCTTGTCCGGGTCTTCCTCAACGTAGTTCTCACGAATCATGCCAAAGATTTGATAGAAGCGGACAGGAATCTCCGGCTGGGTGTGCACCCAGTACTTGGGGTGATTCTTGGGGTCTTTCCACGTCTCCCCAAGGTCTCGGTACATGATGACCGTGACGTCAGGTTTGAAGTCTGCCAGTGCAGATTCCAGCTTGAGGTACTGATCAATCTGTTTAAGTTGGGCTTCCTTACCTGCTACCTCGCCTCCGTCCGGGCCCCATTCCTCACGCATCTCAGCGGGCCAGTTGGCGGGGTCTCTGAGTTCCGGCGTGTCCGCCCATCCACGGCTCATGAGCCCACGAAGCACGCCAGGCATGATGTACGGCTTGAACCGTAGGAACGGAAAGTGCGAAACCGTTAGTCCTAGAATCTCTCCCATACAAGCTCTCCTTCCTCGTTTGGAATCTCTACTGCTCCGTCCGTCGCCAGCGCCAGATTGCAGCGGCGGACATGGTTATGGTGGTGTGAACAGGATGCTTAACCGCTATACCGGGCACTGCGGGAAATTATGCGCCACTTCTATCTAAGGCGCAATTGCGCGAAACGGGCCAAGGCGCAATTGCAGTGCAGCAGACTAAAGCAAAGGCAGCCGCAATAGCGGCTGCCCTTGTGACTATCTTATGTCAGGGACGGTGTTAGGAGCTACCGTTCCCCTTTGGCTCAGAGCCTGGACCCCATTCAGGAGTCATGCCCACCTCAACCTGCCGGTCACGGGAGAATTCTTCCGCCGGAGTCTCGACTGCCTGGGCCGCCCCCTGCATGCCACGAGCCTTCAACAGGAGTCTGCGCCACACCGCAAGGTGCGCGTCTGTGGCCGACAGGTACTCTCGCGTGTCGTACCGTTGTGGGCCAGCAGCCTTGAAGTCCTGCACGGAGAAGTTGGAGTACATGGCCCAACGGTGCCACATATGGAAGTTCAGCTTTTCATAAATCTTGGCCAGGAGGTTGGGCGCTTTGGCGTAGTGAACGTAGATCTGCCGCGTGTTGTCCCCGTCAATGGGAACGTTGATACGCGAGTACACATGCGTGAAGTAGTCCAGTCGCACAAATGCGGGTAGGTGATGGAGCATCCCGCTCCACTCACCTGACTTGTCTATGGGCTGGTTCTTGGTGTAACGGCGCTTCCCAGCCCAGCGTGATATCCAATTCCACATATAGCGTCCCCGGCGCTTGGGCCACTCAGAGTTAACCGCAGGGAAGAAGCTGGAGTAGGTAATCATGGGCCTGATGGGCGCCTTCTTCTCAGCGCCGTTTTCACTTGGCTCGTTCTTGGGAGGAGCCAAGCGAATGCCGAAGGTGGCCGTCCTGTCGTTGATAACGTTGGTGCGGATGCCCTTGGGACCCAAGAGACCCATGGGGCTCATCATGACCAAGGCGGCGTCCCGGTGAACGTAGGGAACATGAGCGTCTCCTGCGTTCTCCACCGCCACGGCCCAGTTAAGCGGCCATACCTCCCATGCATAGAGCATGATGCCCTTATCATGGAAGAATTCCGGCGGCACGTCTTCCTCAATAGGCGCGGGTTCACCCTCACCCATCCATATCCATACCATGCCGCGCAGCGTCTGTGTGGGATACTTGCGCGCCTTCACCTTGCCAGGAATCTTGGACTCAGGGCCTTCAGGCAGCACTGCAAGCACGTTACCCTCGCCGTCGAAAGTCCAGCCGTGGTAGGGGCAGGACACCGTACCTTCAAAATGGCAGTCCCCGTGCATAAGAGAGCCGCCACGGTGAGGGCAGACGTTCCAAAGGGCGGCCACGTTGCCATCTTTGCCACGGAAGAGCACAAGCTGTACGCCCGTAATCATCAGGCCAACGGGCTTGTTCTTGACCTTCCTGTCCTCAATGGCGGGGTACCAGTATTCCACAAGGCCCTTACGGGGAAACAATGTCCGTACGTCGTGCTCCGGAGCAGTAGTGGGAATAGCCTGAACCGCCGCTTCAACCTTTTGCGTGGGCTTGCTCTCTATGACCATCTTCACCCTCCTGCATTTATGCGTGGGCATTCTTCAAGTGTTCCGAATTTACGACGCACAATGCCAATTGTCAAGGCAAATCAGCTATCAATCGACGCCAAAAAGGTGTGTTCCTCCGCCGGATGCACAAATTTCAGCCTCCTCATCCATGAGAGCGCGGCTTCAACCTACAGGGCGGAATTTGGGCAGCGTGACTTCATCCGTGACGTCATCAAAGGTCACCTGCAGCGCCATGCCAACCTTGATGTGTTCTTCGTCGAATGGCACGTCCACAAGATTGGTGGGCATGCGTGGGCCTTCCTCTAGCTCGACGACCGCTGCGACGTAGGGCACCACGTCACGGAAAGGGGCTGTGGGTCCGCGCTCCACGATGGAGTAAGCGTACAGCGTTGCCTTGCCGCTGGCCTGTATCCACGTCACGTTGTTGGAATAGCAATTGGGGCAGATGTCACGTGGATAGAAGTAAGCGTTACCACACTCATTGCACTTGCGGAGCCATAGCTCATGGGCCTTGGCCTTCTCCCAATAGTAGTCAGACTCGGGTTGCGAGTTAGGTAGCGGTAGCTTGTAATTACTGGTCATTAGTCCACTCCCAAGACGACGGTTCCGGTTGACGACAGCAGGCCGCCGGTGCCGTTCACCAGGCTGAGTTTCGGGTCTTTCAGTTGACGTTCACCGGTCTCCCCTCGTAGCTGGCGCACCGCCTCAACAATAAGGAAGATGCCGTACATGCCAGGGTGTGTGTAGGAGAGGCCGCCGCCGCTGGTGTTGAGGGCCCAGTCTCCGCCGGGCGCGGTGCGTTGGTTGGCAACCCAGTCCGGGCCTTCACCGGGGCCGCAGAAGCCAAGCGACTCTATGGTGGCAAGCACGGTGTATGTGAAGGAGTCGTAGATCATCGTGAGGTCGATGTCGCTGTGTGTAACGCCCGCCATTTCCAAGGCGCGCGGCCCGGTAACACGGGCGGGTGTGACCGTCATGTCTGGCATCTGGTGCAGCAATGAGTGGTCATGGTATTCAGCCGCGCCCAGCACCCAGACGGGCTTCTTGGGCAGACTCTTGGCCCGCTCCGGGGTGGTGACTATAACTGCGGCGCCTGCGTCAGTTACAAGACAGCAGTCCAGGAGATGGAACGGTCGCGCTATCCACCGGGAGTTGTGATAATCATCAAACGTCATAGGCTCTCGCATCATGGCCTTGGGGTTCATCTGCGCCCACTTACGGGTTGAGACCGCAATTTCAGCTAAAGCCTGACGGGTGCGCTCCTCACCATACTGGTGCATGTAGCGTGACGCGGCCATGGAGTAGTTAACAGGGGGGCCAATGATGCCGTAGGGCGTGTCATACTGCGCGGCGGGTACGTTGGGGTCACGTCCGTAGGGATAACGTGCGCTGCGCCCCGCCTGGCCGTGGGTGATGAGTGCAACCTCACAATAACCCGCGTTGATGGCAGCCATGGCGTGGGCAATGTCTATAACAAAGGAGGAACCGCCCACGGAGGTGCTGTCTGTGTAACGCGGTTTGATGCCCAGGTACTCGGCAACGTCGTACCCCCAATAACCCGCCGTGAGGAAGCCGTCGATATCGCCTA
>CAVOAJ010000131.1:0-4992 GCA_963693605.1 Dehalococcoidia bacterium
GCAGGGGTGATATGGCCCGCCACATGGGACCACTGGTTGATGAGAAGAGCGGCGATGCGGCGTACTTCGTGAGTATCAACAGGGGCAAGGAGAGCGTTGGGCTAGACATCTTCACAACGCAAGGCCAGGAATTGCTCAAACGCCTGGCGTCCAAGGCAGACGTCCTGGTAGAGAACTACGTCCCCGGCACCATGGCAGGCCTGGGATTGGACTACGCCAGCCTCAAAATGGACAACCCGCGCCTGGTGTACGCCTCCATCTCAGGGTTTGGGCAGGACGGCCCCTACGCCCAACGTCCTGCGCTGGACATCATTGTGCAGGCCATGGGCGGCCTCATGAGCGTCACAGGGGAGCCGGACGGCCCACCACTGCGACCGGGTGCGTCACTAGGCGACAGTACGGCGGGGCTATTCACAGGGATGGCCATACTGGCAGCGCTCCACGAACGCGAGCAGACTGGCGCGGGTCAGCACATCGACATGTCGATGCTGGACTGTCAGGTAACGCTCATGGAGAACGCCTTCTCGCGGTACTTCGCCACTCGCGAGGAACCGAAACGCCTAGGCTCACGCCACCCAGCCGCAGCGCCCTTCCAGGCATTCGAGACGTCTGATGGGCATATTGTTGTGGCGCTGCTCACCGACGACGAGGCCGCATGGACGCGCTTCTGCGTCGCCGTTGGCCTGCCTGGGCTGGCAAGCGACCCTCGGTTTGCCGACAACCGCCTGCGAACGGCCAACCACGGCGATTTGGAGCCAGGGCTGGCTTATGCGTTCCGCACGCAAACGACAGGCGCATGGTTACAGCGACTCCAAGAGGCTGGCATACCCTGCGCGCCAGTAAACAGTGTGTCTCAAGTGGCGACAGACCCTCAGGTGGCACACAGGGGCATGATTACGGAGATACCTCACTCTACGTTGGGATCGTGGCCCGTGGCCAACACGCCCTTCCGTTTTTCGGCAAGCGAGGCCGGCGCTCAGGGAGCATCACCCGCCTTGGGTGAGCATACGGAGGCGGTGCTAAGCGGCGACCTTGGCCTAAACGCCACCGAGGTAGAGGAGCTTCGTGAGAAGGGGGTTATCTAGATTGCTAATCAATTTCTCGCTATCCTGCGACTCGCTCATATATAACAGCCAACCATCCAGCGAGATGCCAGTGGCAATGGCCCTGGACTCCGTTTGGAATCTGCATCAGCCTAAGAAATAGAACCATCACAGCAAGGAGCCACGATGACACAACTAGAGTTCACCGACATTCTGTACGAGAAGAAGGACCGCGTAGCCAAGATCACCATCAACAGGGAAGAGACGCGCAACGCGTTCAGGCCAAAGACCATTGACGAGATGGTCACCGCCTTCCAGGACGCGTGGCACGACAATGAGGTGGGTGTGATTGTGTTGACGGGCGCTGGCGACAAGGCGTTCTGCTCAGGCGGCGACCAGAAGCTACGTGGCAAGGGCGGCTATAACGACGAGGAGGGCATGGCGCGGCTCCAGGTCATTGACCTGCACCGGATGATACGCATGGTGCCCAAGCCGGTCATTGCCATGGTGAACGGATTTGCCATTGGCGGCGGCCATGTGCTCCACGTACTCTGCGACCTCTCCATTGCCAGCGAGAATGCGGTTTTCGGGCAGACGGGGCCGCGCGTGGGTAGCTTTGACGCGGGGTTTGGCAGCATATTCCTGGCCCAGATAGTGGGTGAGAAGAAGGCCCGTGAGATTTGGTACCTCTGCCGCCGCTACTCCGCAGCAGAGGCGGAAACCATGGGATTGGTGAACAAGGTGGTGCCTTTTGACAAGCTGGAAGAGGAGACCATGCAATGGTGCAAGGAGCTCCTGGAGAAGAGCCCAACGGCGCTGCGGTTCCTGAAGGCCTCCTTCAACACGTCAACGGACTGGGCCTACGGGCTGGAAGCGGTGGCCCACGGCGCAACGAGCCTCTTCTACCACACGGAGGAGGCAGCGGAGGGCAACCTTGCCTTCAAAGAGAAGCGTGAGCCGGACTTTTCCAAGTTCCGTCACATGCCTTGGTAAACGCGCTGATAGTGACCGCGTAACGCAGAGAAAGAGCAACCAATGTCCACCGCGACACAACGTCCGCCCACGCTCAACGCCTGGTTCTGGGCTACACGTCCCTTCTCCCTTGGGGCGTCGGCCGTACCTGTGCTCGTAGGCACCTCTGTGGCCTCCACGGTCACGGAGGTCAACTGGACGCTGTTCATCCTGGCGCTCTTGGGTTCCATCCTCATCCAGATAGGCACCAACCTTACCGATGAGTACACGGACCACCGCCGCACAGGCGGCATTTCCAAGTACCCGGCGCCCCACAAGGTCATCTCTAGGGGCCTGCTGTCGGAAAGGGCCGTACTGGTGGGCATGGTTGTGAGCTTTGGCATCGCCACTGGCATGGGTCTCTACATTGTCTCTCAGGTGGGCTGGCCCATCCTGACCGTGGGGCTGGCCAGCGTGGCGGTGGCGTACTTCTACAGCGCGGGACCGTACCCCATTGGCAACCTTGGCCTGGGTGAGGTCACGGTTTTTTTCTTCATGGGGCCGTTGATGGTCTCAGCCGCCTATTTCGTTCAGACGGAGACGCTGGCATGGTCTGCTCTATGGGCGTCACTGCCGGTGGCCTTCACGGTGACGGCCATCATGCACTGCAACAACCTACGCGATATTGAGGAGGACCGAGAGCACGGCAAGCACACCATAGCCACCCTGGCAGGGTGGGACCGCGGGCTGTGGGTCTACGCGGGCCTTATGGTGGCCGCCTATGTCACCATCACGGCCGCCGCGCTGACCGGCGCTCTCCCCGCTTTTGCGCCGTTGGGGTTGATCACGATTCCCGTAGCCTTCCAGGCTGCGCAGGGACTCTGGCATGCTGACGGACGGCCAGCCATGAATAGAGCCATGGTGCGCACCGCCATGCTCCACGTCTATACGGGGATCTGGGTCTCTCTAGGGATTGCGCTGGACAGGGCGCTATAGGTCACTGAACTCAGGTTAGGATACCGTCTTAAGGCGGGAGGCCTCCCACGCTGCTATGCCACCCACAAGCTCGGTGACCTTGGTGAAGCCCTCTTGCTCCAGGATGCTCATGGCCACGGAGGAGCGGTAGCCTGACAGGCAGTGGAGTGTCACCGCCCTCTCTCTCGGCACCTCAGCGACTCGCTCACGTAGGTACGGCAGCGGAATGTTCACGCTGTCTCTGATGTGGCCGTCACGCCACTCTGACTCGGCGCGGACGTCCAGCACCACAGGCGGTGATGTCGATTCTAAAGTCTCTGCCAGATTACCCGCAGTGACCCGGTCCGTGCGCTCTATCAAATCAGACCGCGACCCAAGGGCCGCCATGCCGCCGTCCAGGTAACCGGTAATGCGCTCAAGCCCGATGCGGCCAAGACGAACAGCCGCCTCCTGCTCTCCACCGGGGTCTGCAATGATTATGATGTCCCGCTCCCTGTCCAACACCGTCCCCGCCCAGGTAGCGAACGAGCCTCCCAGGCTAATGTTGAAGCTGTCGCGCAGGTGAGCTCCTCCGTAGTCGGCGGGGTCACGCACGTCCAGCGCCTGAGCGCCCTCATCCCTCAGACGCATGAAGTCATCAAGGCTCAATGCGTTGAGCGCACGCTCCAGCGTATCGTCCAGGGTGCCAAACTCTCGCCTGTTAAGCATGGCGTCGTACGCAAAGTACGATGGCGCCTCCGGCTGGTCCACCGTCACCAAAGCCACGAATTTCTCCTTGGCCATGGGCTGAAGGGCATAGTTATACAGTCGCTGAGTCCCCATGGTGGAGAAGGTGTCCGTGCTGAGGTTCCTCCCGCATAGGGAGCCCGCTCCATGCGCGGGGTAGACCAGGGTCTCATCCGGCAAAGGGAGGAGCTTGTCATGGATGGAGTCATACAGCATGCTCGCAAGCTCCTCAGCGCTCACGCCCACTGAGGCCATGAGGTCCGGCCTGCCAACGTCGCCAATGAATAGGGTGTCGCCCGTGAGGACGGCATGGGGCCGCACGGCGTCTTTGGCAAGGTCATACACCAGAATGGAGATGCCCTCGGGAGTGTGGCCAGGGGTCTCCAGCACCACCAGGCGCAGCTTGCCCAATTCCAAGGACTCACCGTCTTTCATGGCGGTGTGGGCGTACTCCGCCTCTGCGCGAGCGCCCAGGTAGACGGTTGCGCCTGCCCTGTCTCTGAGCTCCAAGTGCCCGGCCACGAAGTCAGCGTGGAAGTGAGTCAGGAAGGTCCCGCATATCTGGAGGCCCTCTTTTTCAGCGTCCTCAATATACCGGTCCACGTCCCGCTGAGGGTCAACGACGATCGCCTGTCCGCTCTCCTCATCGCCAATCAGGTACGAAGCGTGAGCCAGGCAGTCTAGAAAATACTGGTGGAAATACACGGAATCCCCCTCAAAAAGCCTCGCATATAGGATACCAGTAAGGTCTACAGGGAACCCTTGGCCCTGAAAGCAGGCCCACACAATTGACACGCTCTATCCACGGGCATACCGTCTGCGTTACCACTACCCGCTGGAGCGCCTTTGATACAAACCGGCCCACGCTTTTTAGACCGCATCCCGCCTGACCTGCGCCACCTACCCTCCGTCCTTATCTACATGGTGGGGCTCTCTTCCGGCTTTGCGCTGGGCATGGTGACGCTGCTTGTCCCCCTGTACATACTGCACCTGGGCCACGATGCAGCCATTGTTGGCCTGGTGGTCTCCTCTCAGAGCATTTTTCAGGTGCCCCTGCGTTTCATGGCCGGCGCCCTCTCTGACCGCTTTGGTGAACGTTCCGTGCTATGGCTCAGCTTCGCTTTCCTGGCCGTGGGCGCGGCAGCCATGATTGTTTCGGTATCGCTATGGGTGATATTCCCCATGCAGATCATTATTGGCATAGCGCGGTCCATCTACTGGACTCCCTCTCAGTCCTATGCCAGCCGCAGCTTTGGACCGAACGCCAGCATTGCCATAGGCCGCCAGGTGAGCTTTG
>CAVOAJ010000132.1:0-4933 GCA_963693605.1 Dehalococcoidia bacterium
GGGCGCACTATTGGGCGCCCCTTCTCCTATTTTGCGGATTCATAGATACCTAGCGTGGTGGCTGGTCTCCGTCTACTGCGACGGCAGGCTCACTACGGCTTCACCGGTGGTGGTCTGCTCTCCCTTGCCGCTCTCAAGCCGCAGGGCACAGCGGACCAGGTTTTCACCATCAACGCTCCACTTTTCCGTGACCTCCCCGTGGATGGTCAGTGTGTCTCCAGGTACGTCCATTCCTCTGTACTGGGCGGAGATTTTCTTGAGCTTACCTGTAGGCCCCATCCAGTCAGTCACAGCCTGGGCAAGGAAGGCATTTTTCAGAGCGCCGTGGATGATAAGGCCATCCAACCCTGTGGAGCGGGCAAATTCCAGGTCATAGTGAATTTCATAGAAGTCACCGGAGACGCCCGCGTACTTCACCAGTTGCCGGGTGGTGGGGTGCTTCTCAAGCGGGGTGAATTTGTCCCCCACCTGCACGATTTCAAAATACGGTTGATCTGCCATGGGACCTCAATGGCCGGTGGTTAGTACCGGATGATGGTGTTGCGTTGGACGGCCACCGGTCTGCCGTCCTGGTTGCTGTATTCCGTTGTGTAGACAATGAAAAGCATCTTTCCCAAGCGGCCAGCCCGCTCAGTCAGTGACTCCACGGTGGTTACCAGGGTGATGTGGTCTCCTGCGCATACGGGCTCAAAGTATTCCCATGCGCTGCCGCCGTCCAGCAGTCGTGGGGCCTTGGCTTCATCAGGCATGGAGGGTGTGGCCGTCCGCAGTGAGCGAAAAAAGGTGGGTGGCGCAATGACGTCACGATAGCCGCTGGCATGTGCTGCGGATTCATCTACATAGAGCGGGTTAGGGTCTTCAATGGCCTCCGCAAAGCGGCGGATGGCGCCCCGTTCAACGTCAGCCACTTCCGTAGCGACAACGCTCCCTAGGGCTTGCTGCATTGCTGGCGTGATGAGTGAGTCCTGGGTCACTGGGTTCTACTCCGGTGGCGAATAACGCCAGGGTATGTGAGGGTAAGGAGGGTGTCAACCTCCGACACCCTGCTTGGAATCCGCCGTAAAAACCGATGCCGTAACGTATTGACAAGGATTTGTAATAACTGATATCGTCACGCTTGTCGTTAAACGAGGTGCCAGTTTGCTGGCACGCCTTACAATCGTGATCCAATACGGTGCTGCGGTTTTGCTGGACCTCTTCAGCTAATAGACCTGGTTCCGCAATGTGGCCCTTCCTAATTAGGAAGGGCCCCTTTTTTAGCTTGACCCCTCTTTGGGTGGAGTGCTAGATTAGATTGCCGGGCTTTGGTAGGAGCGTAGCTCAGCCTGGTAGAGCAGCGGTCTCCAAAACCGCTGGCCGGGGGTTCGAATCCTCCCGCTCCTGCCAGTCTCATTCTCCTTTAGAGAAGCAAAAAGCCCCGGCATTGCCGGGGCTTCTTGCTTACTTTGTGTGATTACAGCCTAAGACTCTTTCTCACCCAATTCCTTGAGCAATTGCTCTACGGACGGCGGCAGCGGCGTGGAGGAGTCTTCAGAATCAGACTCTGGCGGACGTGATTGGCCGGAACGGCCTGACCACCTTGCCCTGCGAGCGTCATATTCCTCTTCCAGCCGCTGGACCAACATCTTTACTTCTTCGTTGTCCTCAACCTGAGAGGTGACGCGGGTGTACTGCCGCTCTCCACGGCTGGTGTCACCCAGGTCATCCGGGAACTGGTAGAGGGATGACAACACTCCTAGGAGCCGTGATGTTCCCGCGTGGTCCTCTTCCAATTGGACGTAATGTGGAAGCCGGACCATGAGCATGATGTTGTCTATATTGGACTCGCTCAGCTTGTCGCTGACTACGTTCATGATGGACGTGGGGCCTTCATAGGGACGCCTCCGCCCTCTGTTGATGCCGTGCTTTCCTTCAAGAGACTCTCCGTTCAAAGAGCCGTTGACCAGCAGCGGCCTGGTGTGGGGGACCACGTCATACATGCCGCCCACTCGGCAGTACTGGCTTACACCAAGGTACTTGCAGACTTCCACAAGGGAGTCCACGTATTCTTCCGCGAAGGTGTGGGGCTCAAGTATCTTTGCCAGGAGAAAATCGGTCCCGTCCGCTGCCACGCCGTAGTGAATGGGCACGTTGGGGATAGTGGTGTAGCGCTCACCATCTTCATAGTGGACCGTGGGGCGGTAGCGGGTAAAGTCGAAGAATTTGCCGGGCTCCGCCAAATGGCCAATTTCAGTCGTGTCCAGGTGACTTTCCAGGGCAGTCATGGTCAGCGACCCTACCTTGCCCGCGTCAATCCATGGAGTTAGCGCCGCGATCAACCGAGGTTCTCGCAATTGAGGGACGGGTTCTGAGAATTCAAAAGCACCAATACGCATACCCCCATGTTGACAGACTGGGCCAAACCTTTCAAGTCGCAAGGTGCCCTCATTGGGTCATATCTGAGTCTATGGGGACTCACAGGCAAAAAGATTCGTCGTACAAAACATGACCATGTAATGCCTATCTGCCAATTGACGGGCAGACGAGTACTCACTAGCATGTCGGCCACGCATCTAGCGGGCGGCCGCAGTGCGATGGGTGCGAAGGAGGTGGACATGGCTTACGATTTATTGATTAAGAACGGGCGCATCATTGACGGGTCCGGCATGCCGTCATTCTACGGTGATGTGGGGGTCAAGGATGGCCGTATCGTGGAGATTGGTAAGCTCAGTGGCCCCGCGACAAAGACGATTGACGCCGGTGGCCTTGTGGTGTCTCCAGGGTTCATAGACAACCATTGCCACTTTGATGCACAGGTCTCCTGGGACCCGCTCTGCACGTTCTCTCCGTACCATGGCGTTACCACCGTGGTCTTTGGCAACTGCTCACTCTCCCTGGCCCCCGTGCGTCCTGGAGACGAGGAGATACTGCTGCAAATGCTCTCACGGGTGGAGGCCATTCCCCTGGATATCCTGAAGGCCAACGCCAAGTGGGGCTGGAACACCACCGCTGAATACCTCCAGGCTCTGGACGGCAATTTGGGCGTGAACGTGGGGAGCCTGATGGGCCATTCCGCCATCCGGCGCTACGTGATGGGGGAGCCCTCCCAGGAACGTGTTGTTGCCACTGCTGATGAGATAGAGGCAATGAAGCAGGTGGTGCGTGACGGCCTGACCGCCGGTGCGCTGGGTATCTCCTATGGCCGCAACCCACGTCACTTTGATGAGCGAGGCAAGCCAGTGCCTGCGGCCATTGCGCCTGTTGAAGAGTTGTATGAGCTGGCCTCGGTACTGGGAGAGATGGGCACCGGCGTCATCCAGTCAGGCTCATCAGAATTACTGGAGTTGGAAGAGGGCTACTGCAGTAAACTATCCGAGATAAGCGGGCGCCCTGTGGTCTACAACCAGATAGTGCACCGCTACAGCGCCCCAGACCGTTGGAAGGACCACATTGCGCACCTGGAAAGAATGGGCAAGAAGGGGTTGCGGGCTCACCCCGTCATCAACCCACGGTCTACCAAGGTGCGCTTCACTATGAAGAACGCGCAGCTCTTTGACGGTCTGCCCACCTGGCGGCCAATCATGGCCGCGCCCCATGAAGAGAAGATAGCGGCCTTCCGAGACCCTGAGGTGCGGAAGCAGATGCACATTGAGGGGATTCAGGGCGTCGGCATATCAGATGAGAACTGGTCACGTCGCTGGGACAAGATGATGGTGGCGGAGACGGCGCTTGAGAAGAACAGTGGGTTCATTGGCAAGAGTGTGGAGGAGATAGCTCACGAACAGGGGAAGGACATACTGGACGCTCTGTTGGACCTTGTCTTGGAGGAGGACTTGGAGACGGCCTTTGATATCACGCAGGTGGGTGGTGATGTTGAGGCGATGGCTGAGATGCTCCGTAACCCGTATACGGTCATTGGTCTCTCTGACAGCGGCGCGCATTTGGTATTCAACGCCAATTACGGCTACTGCACGCTCTTTCTAAGCCTATGGGTGCGTGAGCGCGGCATCATGTCACTGGAAGAGGCTGTCAGGAAGCTGACCTTTATGCAGGCGTCACTGCTGGGCATGTCAGACCGTGGGCTGCTCCGACCCGGATTTGCAGCAGACATTGTTATCTTTGACCCAGACACGGTGGCCCCGCTACCACAGGAGCTGGTGTCTGACCTCCCTGGCGGCGCATCAAGGATTCAGGAATTGGCGACGGGCATCCAGTGCACGGTGGTCAACGGTGAGGTGCTCATTGAAAATGGGAAGCATACGGGCGCGCTGCCCGGCCAGGTTATCCGCAACAGCTATGCACAGACCAACGGTTACTAACCCAGACCTTTCTTGAAGGAGTTAGTGTGGCAGACTTAGAATTTGGCATGTGGGACCGGTTTGGCGCGCATGAGATGATGGCAGGGCCCCTGGCCGCTGACATCTATGAGCGTCACCTGAAAATGGTGGAAGAGGCGGAGACCCTTGGCTATGGCTCCTACTTCATCATTGAGCACCAAGGATCCTTTATAGGGCAGATCACGGCCCCCAGTGTGTACCTTGCCGCCGTGGCACAGCGCACCAGCACCATACGTATTGGCGCCATGATCTATCAGCTGCCGTTTCACAACCCCATGCGACTGGCTGAGGAGATCGCCATGCTGGACCACCTCTCAAGGGGGAGAGTGGAGTTTGGCACGGGCATTGGCGTACATGAGCACGAGTTCCTCCGGTGGGGCCTGGACTTCTCCCAGCGGCAGGCCATGAGTGAAGAGTCCTTGGAGATTATTGAGCAGGCGTGGAACCAGGAGAGCGTCACCTATAACGGTAAGTACTGGCAGTTTGATGATGCCCTCCCTCTGCCCAGGCCCTTCCAAGACCCGCATCCGCCCATCTGGGCCGGCGCTCACAGCATCCGCGCCTTTGAGTTTGCCGCGCGCAAGAACTATCACATCGCACAGAACATTGATGTCGAC
>CAVOAJ010000133.1:0-4865 GCA_963693605.1 Dehalococcoidia bacterium
TTCAGGTGCTACACCCATCTCCGTCGCAAAGCGAATAGGGCCAAAATGAAGAGTGTCGGAGCAAGCCCCGCCATCCAGTCCCCGTGGACATACCGGCCCAACAGCGGATTGATGATGGCACTTAGAGTGAGCCCAACGGTCACCAGCGCGGCGGCGGTCACTGCGCTCAACCGCCAGCCTCGCGGTCCCAGAGCGGCCTCTGTATTTTGAGAATTTTGTTGGCGAGATTTATTCATGGGTACTGCCTTATGGATAACTATGCGTGAAGTGGAGCCGCGGAGCAACTGTTATGAAGCTTGGTCAATCAGCGCCTGTATCCTGCGGCGCATGTCAGCCTCGGTCAGGAAGCCGCTATAGGTGTCGTCAATCTGGCCGTCCGCAGTAATGAACACTGTGGTGGGCATGCCCAGCACTCTATAGTCCTGGATGGGCGATGAAGTGGTGGCGAAGGCTGTTGGGTAGGTTATCTCAAAGTCAGCCAAGAACTGTTCCGCGTCCGCGTGAGAGCCTAGACCCACGAACGGCCCAATGTCCACGCCGATGAGGATGAACTGGTCTCCCATCTCATCGTAAACCTTCTGAAAGCCAGGCATCTCCTGCCGACAGGGCGGGCAGAGGCCTGCCCAGAAATTAAGGACCACCGGCTGGCCATGACCCACGAGGTCCGCGAAATTGGCCTCTTCACCAATGACGTCCCCACCTTGGTACGCAACCATACGAAAGTCACTCACGCTACTTTCGTTGTCACCTGATTGGACTGCGAAGATGCTGACAAGCACGATTGCGACCAGTGCAAGTCCACTCCATATGAGCCATGGGGGGATGCTCCCTTTCTTGGCTGGGCTGTCCCCCGCCGCTCGCCGTCTCGCTGATCTACCGCTTGCCATCAACATCCTCCTGGACTGTCCTGCCCACCGTTTGGTTACGTATGATATTCCTACCGTATTTATGATGCAGGCGCGTGAGACTCTGGTGCATGCAGCCCTCTGCTGTCCCCATCATATGGAAATACGATTGGGCGCATTTCCTGGGTCTATCGCTCTTCGCGCACTGGCCACAGGTGGACCGCTTGCTGAGGAATGACCGCCTTATAGTGCGCTCCAGGCACGAGCCCGGCAGGCAAACCGAACTGGTGCACCGTAGCATGCAGAAGCGGGCCTTTGCCGTCATGGCCATCCATGGCAAGAGCAACATCACTCTGGACGCCCCGGTTTGTTCGTTGGGCGACAGTGACAGGCAGCACATTGGCCTGGCCTTGCAAGGCCGCGTCTTCATGCGGGACTAGGCCAATAGACTGCGGATGCACACCGCATAGTACTAACGTGCCCGTGGACAATCCACTACCGGCGCTGTAGACACGGACTCCTTGTATATCCACTGTGGTGGTACCGCCGTCATTTCCCACCACGCGCCCTGGAAGTAAGTTGCGGAACCCCAACAGCCTAGCCGCTTCTGCTGAGGCGGGTGTGTGGAAAACGTCCTCTCGTGGACCTTGCTGAATGACACGGCCTTCCGAAAGCATAACCAGTTGGGAAGCAAGAGCGTAGGCCTCGCTGACATCGTGGGTAACTAGGACCATGGCAAACCCAAGCCTCGCCTGAAGAGCCTGAAGCTGCTCGGTAAGGAGGGCCCTGGCGGGGGCGTCCAATGCCGAGAATGGCTCGTCCAGCAGTATCAGGTCTGGCCCCGGCGCAAGCGCCCTGCCTAACGCGACACGTTGCTGTTGGCCGCCTGAAATTTCACCCGGCAGGCGACTCTCAAGTCCACTGAGGTCCAGCAAATCCACAAGCTCTTGGATGCGCAAGGCTCGCTGCTCTTTGTCCCATCCGTGGAGTGCGTAAGCTAGGTTCTTAGCCACCGTCAGGTGAGGGAACAGGGCATAGTCTTGGAACACGTACCCTATCTTTCGTTCACGGGTTGGAATGGATAGACGAAGTGTTGAATCGAACATGACCCTATCGCCAAGCGTGATGCGCCCGCCTGTGGGGTGAAGGAGTCCAGCTATGGCTCTGAGCGTGAGGGTTTTTCCCGCCCCTGACGCACCGAGGATAGCGGTGGTGTCACCTTGCATTTCAAAGGCAACGTCCAATTGAAACTTCCCTATTTGCGCTTGTATGCTGGTCGAGAGTCGCGCCATTACCATTTGCCCCCACGGGCCAAGGTGCCAACTCCCACCAGCAGGCCAAGCGTCACTAACGTGAGAGCTATCGCTAGGACGTGGGCATCATTGAGGCGGTTGGCCTGCACCGCGTCGTAGATGGCGATGGACATGGTCTGTGTTCTGCCGGGGATGTTGCCTGCCACCATCAACGTTGCCCCGAATTCACCCATGGCCCTGGCCAGCGCCAAGGCCACGCCAGCCAGCAGCGTCTTCCATGCCAAGGGCATAGTCACTGTCCAAAAGATAGCTAGCTCAGAGCGGCCAAGAGTGCGGGCGGCTTCTTCATATCGTGGGTCCACCGATTCAAAGCCCGCCTGAGCCGTGCGAATAAGGAAGGGCGTAGAGGCGACAAAGGCTGCGAGTACGGCGCCGCTCCAATGGAAGACGAGTGAAAAACCAAAGACACTCTCCAGGGCGCTACCCACGATGCTTTGCCTGCCCACCAGTTGTAGGAGATAAAAGCCCATGACTGACGGCGGTAGAAGCATGGGGACCAGCACCAAGGCAGAGATGACGGCCCTGCCACGAAAGCGGACACGTGCCAGCAACAGCGCAACGGGTACGCCAATGATGATGGCCAGGACTGTGCTGACGCTAGCTATCTGCAAGCTTAGGCGGAGAGCAGTGATATCCATGACTAGGGACACACCTTGGCCCCGAATTTGCCGAGTGGCATACCGTAGCCGTGCCGTGCCAATACCTCAGGTGTGGCCCACTCACCAACGAAATTGACGAACCGTTCGGTCATCTCCCATTGATGGGTGGTGCTAATGCCCACAATCGTTTGGGGAAGGCCGCCGTGGTCGCACGGACTTACGGGTATGACGGTGACGCTGGATGGCACGGCCTGCATCACAAGCGACTGCGCTGTGAAACCCACGTCTGCATTGCCGCTGGCGACGAACTGGAATACCTGGGCCACTGTCTCACCAAATACGAGCCTTGGCTGAAGGTGCTCCCAAAGACCAGCCTCGGTTAGAGCTGTCTTGGCTTGGTGTCCATAGGGCGCCACTTCAGGATTGGCGATTGAGATGAACCGGACTCGGTTGTCGGTTGCAAGCTCTTGCCATGAAGTCTCAGGAGGTATTGATAATGACGTAATCGCCACCAGTTGACCCTCTGCAAAGTTACTGTACCGGTCACTTTGTACCAGACCGTTATTCTGGAGGCGCTCGACAAAGCTGACATCTGCAGAGGCAAACACGTCCAGCGGCGCGCCTTCTTCAATCTGGCGCGATAAGTTGCCGGATGCGCCAAAGACGAATGTCACCTTGGCCCCTGTCTCTTCTTCAAAGGCGACCCCAAGTTCCCGGAAGAGGGGCTCAAGGCTGGAGGCCGCGCCCACGAGCAATTCCGGCTGTTGAACTTCAGCAGGGGAGGGCGTTGCATTGCCTGGTGCACATGCTGCTAGGAGCAGGCAAGCTATGGAGAGCGTAGCTGCTAGTCGTCCAGCCCTCACTTAGCCGGCCACCGGGATCCCCATATTTGTAGTGTCGTACCCGCCAAGAGCCTCTACTCGGCTCCTGAGCCCGGCGCGACGCAGAGAGTGGAGTAACTGTTGGACGGGGGCTAGGTCCAAGAAATGATTAGGAATCACAAGGTCATACCGCTCACTACCCAGCGGAATGAAGTCCAGCCCTGCCGCCAGCGCCGCCGCCTTTACGCCAACGCCCACATCCGCCAGACCAGCCGCCACGGCATCCGCGACCACCAGATGACCGGAAGCCTCACGTGCGTAGCCTGCCGCAAGCTCAGGGCCTATGCCCGCTTTAGCCATGGCGCGGTCCAGCAAGGCTCGTGCTCCCGACCCCGCGCCACGATTCACCATGGAGACCCCAGGTCGAGCAAGGTCTTCAACGCCTCTGATCTGCTTGGGGTTGCCGTGGGCCACCATCAGCCCTTGCTCCCATACGCAGAACGTCACCACCGTTGCGGGGAAGGGCAGCAGCCGCTCCACCCACGGAGTGTTGTATGCGTCGGTAGCCTCGTCAAAAAGGTGACAGCCTGCGACGTGGGCGTGACCCAGAGCCAACTGTTCCAGGGCTTGCTGGCTGCTCTCCTCATGCCAGACTAATTCCACCTGCTGGTCACTGTGGAGATAAGAGGCGACAACTGATGTTGCGGGGTCACATCCCACCGCAACGAGTCGAGCTCCGTCCTGAGGGCTGACTGGCCATAGTTGGACGTTTGCAATGTCCTGCGAAGGGCCGGGCGTGGCGATGCCATCAGCAACAGAGAGAATGTGCTGGATGCCGCTGCCTTGAAGAGGAGTGGCCAGTAGGCGGTCTCCCACCCGGTCAACGCGAACCCGTACAGGGGTGTCTGGTAGGGCAGGGGAGGGTTTGGTCCATTCCGCCTCTATTCCCCCCGTTTCCTGACTAGGAAGCTGAAAGAGATCTTCAACCGAGGTATGGAGGACTTGTGCCAGGCGCAGCGCTACCTCCGTGGACGGAGTCGCATCGCTGTGCTCTATGGCAGCGTAGGCCTGGCGACTGATGTGAGCAGCCTCCGCCAGCGCTTCCTGGCTCAGCCCGGCCTCACGTCGCTTTTCACGCAGGGACGTTTCAAGCTGTGACATGCCATGAATTGTAATGTTTGAATATCTATTAGACAAGTAAACTTGATATTCAATTACAACCAGTCTTAGCTTACAGAGGGGTAACGAGCCCTAATGCTTCCTGCGCTCATGATTGGGGGTGGATTG
>CAVOAJ010000134.1:0-4864 GCA_963693605.1 Dehalococcoidia bacterium
TTGTCTTCATTTCCGCAGGTGGCAGCACCAGCAAACGGCTTGCGCCTGAAGCAGCTAAGCGCGGCGCTGTGGTGGTGGACAAGTCGTCCACGTGGCGGATGGACCCCAACGTGCCGCTGGTCATCCCTGAGATCAACCCGGAAGACATAGCGACGCATCAGGGCGTCATTTCCAGCCCCAACTGCTCCACAATTGTCATGCTCATGGCCATTGCGCCGCTGCACAGCGTCAATCCCATCAAACGCATTATTGTGGAC
This sequence comes from Dehalococcoidia bacterium, assembly GCA_963693605.1. GTDB lineage: Bacteria > Chloroflexota > Dehalococcoidia > Lucifugimonadales > Australimonadaceae > JAQBVZ01. The sequence continues at coordinate 258 of CAVOAJ010000134.1, forward strand.
ACCTACCAGTCGGCTTCCGGCGCGGGCGGCAAGGGCATCGTTGAACTGATGCAGCAGTCGCGTGACGTGCTGGACGGCAAAGAGCCCGCCCATGACACCTTCCCGCACACGCTGGCGTTCAATGCGCTGCCGCATGTGGAGAATTTTGGTGACGGCGACTACACGACGGAAGAGTTGAAGATGCGGGATGAGACCCGGAAGATACTGCACCAGCCCAACCTGCCGGTGTCAGCGACCTGCGTCCGCATTCCCGTGCCCATTTCCCACAGCGAGGCGGTGCACATCGAGTTCGAGCGTCCCTTCTCGCCCGACGAGGCCCGCCGGGTGCTGGCGGCGGCTCCTGGCGTCATCGTGCAGGACGACGCGCGCAACGGGGTCTACCCCATCGCTATGGACGCAGCGGGCAAAGACGAGATATTCGTTGGCCGCATCCGGAAGGACATTGCCTTGGACAACGGCCTCTCCATCTGGTCGGTGGGTGACAATCTGCGCAAGGGCGCGGCCACCAACGCCATTCAGATAGCGGAAGAGGTCATCAGACAAGGCGCGTGGCTCAAACAGAAGGTGTAGTTGCGCGACCCTTCCCCTAGCGCTACAGTACACGCCCATAGAGGCGGCATCGCAGGAGTTCAGTCATGGCGGGCGACGGCACAACCATAGGACGGCTGCTAACGGCAATGGTCACCCCCTTCACACCGGAGGGTGAGATTGACTACGCCCAGGCTAGGCGGCTGGCTGTCGCTCTGGTGGAGTCGGGCTCCGAGGGGCTGGTGGTGACGGGCTCCACGGGCGAGGCTCCGGCCCTCAGCAACGACGAAAAAGTCCGCATGTGGAGTGAGATTAAAGAGGCTGTTGGTGATCGTGCTGCCATCATCGCCGGGGCTGGCACCTACAGCACGCGAGAGAGCGTCGCCCTGGCCAAAGAGGCTGAGCGCGTGGGCGCGGACGGCGTCATGGCGGTGGTGCCCTACTACAACAAACCTACGCAAGAGGGGCTGTACCTGCACTTCAAGGCCATATCAGAGGCAACGCCCCTGCCCCTCATCCCCTACAACGTGCCAAGCCGCACAGCGCTGAACATGACAGCGGAGACCACGGTGCGTCTCAGCGAGCTACCCAGCGTGGTGGGCGTCAAAGAGGCCTCCGGTGACTTCGACCAGATGGCAACTATTCTGCGCGACGTTCGCGCTGACTTCCGCGTGTGGAGCGGCAACGACAGCGACACCTTTGCGCTGATGTGCATGGGCGGTTACGGCATCATCAGCGTAGCGGCGCACCTCATTGGCCAGCAGATACGCAAGATGATATCGCTCATTCTTGAAGGTGACCTTGAGGCCGCAGGCAAGGAACACCAGCGTCAGCTTGCAATAGCCAAAGGACTCTTTATAGTGTCCAACCCCATCCCCGTGAAGTACGGCCTCAACCGCGCTGGCTTCAACGTTGGCGGGCTGCGCTTGCCCCTGGTGGAAGCTGACGCTCCAACTGCCGCCTTCCTCGACAAGCTGCTGGACGGCTACACGATGGACCTGCCGCTAACCGTCAGCGCGTAAGCTGCCCGCGTTCACTCTGAGGTGAGCAAGGGAGTGCAGAGGGCGAAGCCCTTTGACGGGATATAAGACATCGGGGCGGGCAGGTGGGAAAAGCCAACGTCCGGCCCCCAACCCATCCCCCACCACACCTCTAACTGGTCCACTCCAATTCACGCCCTGAACATACGTGACATAAAGGAGACACAGATGCCAGACCCACTGCAAGTATTCAAGTACCCTGGCCTCGATGCCCCAAGCAGCAGAGATCGCGGCCCCGGCAATGGCGTGTCCAACGACCTGATCAACAACGACACCACCATAAGCACCGTCCAGGTGTTCAGGAAGGGCGAAGGCAACAAACTGCATTCGCATGCTGACCAGGACGGCTACTGGTTTGTCATTAACGGCCGCCTGAAGATTCACGGCGAGGGCGATGCCGTCCTGGCGGAACTGGGCCCCAAAGAGGGCGCGTTCATCCCTCACGGGAACAGCTATTGGTTTGAGGCCGTCAGTGAAGAGCGCCTTGAGCTTCTACGCGTTAGCAGACTGTTGCCAGCCGAAGCGTAAGGCTAGCGCCCTTCTGGCTATGAGGAGTGCAGAGGGCGCAGCCCTTTGGTCGTGCCCTCAGTGGCAATACCACCCGGTGCAATCATGTTCACTCGTACGCCGTACTGCGCCGCTTCCAGCGCAAAGTTCTTGGTGAACATCAGCACTCTGCCCTTGGAGGCGTCATATGCGGCCAGACCCACCATGGTTGGGTGGATGGAGTCAATGGAACCAATGTTAACAATGGCCCCACCGCTGCCCTGCTTGGCCGCCTGCTCCGTGAACGCCCGGTTAAAGAGGAAAGTGCCTCGTAGGTTGATATTCTGAATGCGGTCCCAGTCCTCAACCTTGAGCTGCATGGCGGGAGTGAACGGGTAAATGCCCGCGTTGTTCACCAGCACGTCCACATGGCCGTACTCCCTCACCGCCTCTGCCACCATCCGCTTGATGTCCTCCTCCTTGGTCACGTCACAGTGGACTGCCATGGCCTGTCTGCCACGCTCCCGAATTTCCGTTACCACAGCCTCCGCTGCTTCCATGTTACGGTCCGCTATCACCATTGTCGCGCCCGCCTCTGACAGCCGCGTGACGATGCCGTGGCCAATGCCCATACCACCACCCGTGACAATAGCCACCTTCCCTTCCAAATTCAACAACTCTGCAAGTGAGACGTACTCTTGTCGTTCCGGTGCTCGCACCATGACCAACCTCCTTTTCCATACCACGTAACGTCCTTATTCCTGTCACCAAGTATCGTTGGCGCACATGCAACAGGTATGAAAACACTGTTCGTTCCCGTGAGGCGCGCGTGACAATTTCGCGCAAATAAAAAAGCTCCGGTTTCAACCGGAGCTTTTTTACTTATCTCAATGTACCTAACCTAGCGGCGTGGGCCTCGGTCGCGGTCACGACCACCCCTGTCACCACGGTCAGGGTCACGGTCGCCGCCGCGGTCAGGCCGCTCCTGGCGTGCACCGCTCTCCTGGCGCAGGTCCTCAGGCTTCTTCCCTTCAAGCACAGCCCGACGGGAGAGGTTCACACGGCCCATACGGTCAATTTCCATGACCATCACTTCAAGCTCTTCACCCACCTTCACCACGTCCTCAACGCTGGGTACGTGATGGTCAGCAAGCTCACTGACGTGGACAAGGCCCTCCTTGCCCGGCAGTATCTCAACAAACGCGCCAAAGTTCATCAGACGCGTCACTGTTCCGTTGTATATCTCACCCACCTCAATGTCCTTGGTGAGTGCCTCAATCCTAGCGATAGCCTTCTTGGCCGCTTCACCGTCCACCGCACCAATGGTCACAGAGCCGTCGTTGTCGACGTCTATCGTCGCGCCCGTCTCCTCAGTGATGCTGCGGATAGTCTTGCCGCCGGGGCCAATAATCGCGCCAATCTTGTCCACCGGTATCTGTATGCGGATCATGCGCGGTGCAAAGGGGCTGAGCTCCTGCCGAGGTGAGGTGATGGTCTGGAGCATGTGGTCAAGAATAAACAAGCGGCCTTCCAACGCCTGAGAGAGCGCCTGGCTCATAATCTCCTGCGTGATGCCCCTGGCCTTGATGTCCATCTGCAAGGCAGTGATGCCCTCCTTGGTGCCGGCCACTTTGAAGTCCATGTCTCCCATGAAGTCTTCCACTCCCTGGATGTCCGTCAGCACCGCAAACTTGCCGGTTTCATCGGTCATCAGGCCCATGGCCACGCCAGAGACAGGCGCCTTGATGGGCACTCCTGCGTCCATAAGTGCCATGGTGCTCCCGCAGACGCTCCCCATGGAGGTGCTGCCGTTGGAGCTAAGAGCCTCAGAAACCAGGCGGAGTGCATACGGGAACTCGCTCACGTCGGGGATGACGGGCAGCAATGCCCGCTCCGCTAGTGCGCCGTGGCCTATCTCCCTGCGTCCGGTATTGATACGGCGTGCCTCACCCGTTGAATAGGGTGGGAAGTTGTAATGGTGAATGTAACGCTTGCGGTCCTCTGGGCTGAGGCCGTCCAACCGCTGCTCCAGACTCATGGAGCCCAAAGTGGCGACGGTCAATATCTGAGTCTCGCCTCTCTGGAAGAGTGCTGAACCGTGGGTCCTTGGCAGCACGCCCACCATGGTGGACAGCGGCCTGACCTCCGTGAGGCTACGACCATCCGGGCGCTTGCCCTCGTTGATGACCTTGGCGCGCACCACATGCTTCAGCGCATCGTCAAACGCCTTGGCCACCTTGCCAGCGCCGTACTCCTCGCCAAACTGCGCCACGGCCGCCTGCTCTACTTCCTTGACGGCTGAGCTTCGCTCGCCGCGGCCCTCGCCACGGTCAATGACCGCCACAATGCGGTCGTGGGCCAGCTCATCAACCTTCTTCACTAATTCAGAGTCCAGAGCCTCTGCGACGACAACCTCAACCTTGGGAAGCCCAGCGGCAGCCACCAGCTTTTCCTGAAGCTCAATCACCTTGAAGTTGTTCTCTTGTCCTAGCCGCACCGCCTCCAGCACCACATCCTCTGTGACTTCCTTGGCACCCGCCTCAATCATGATGA
>CAVOAJ010000135.1:0-4827 GCA_963693605.1 Dehalococcoidia bacterium
TGATGTGGATGGGCAGCACGGGATAGTCCCAGCCGCGACGGTCGTCATCCAGGAACACTAGCGTGTTGGTGTGAGCATGTGCCAGGCCATGCGCGTGCAACGGCCGGTAGGCGTATGCAACGTCAAGCCCAGCAGCCATCAGAGCGTTGGTGACGAGGACTCCAGCCTCCCGGTGGCCCTTGTACTTGAACACCTTGTCTGGCGGCTCACCCCAGGGGTTGCCGTCCTTCTGGCGCTGGAGGGGTTGCATCTCAAACTCGTCATAAGCGTAGACCGCAAAGGGCGGCACCATGTCGTCGTGAAAGTTCTCATACTGGTCATCGCCGTAAATCAGCACAATGTCAGGCTTGAAGTCATCTATAGCGTCTCGCACCTTGTGAAAGGCGTTCAAAAGCTGTTCACGGTGGGCGATGCCAAAGCTCGCCGCCTCATCGTCACCCCACTCATCACGCACAGGCGCCGGCCAGTTCTTTGGGTCGGTCCAGTTGGCAGGGACCACGCCCCGCTCCAGGGCCTTGTTCATATAGCCGGTGAGCTTGCCCGGCATATTCTTAACGTCACCAGCAAACAGGAGCTGCGGTGCGTGGGTTGTACCAATGCCAAGAATCTCTCCCATGGTCCCTCCCTTTTCAGGCCCCGCTATGAGGCCCGCATGCATAGCCATTTGTGGGGGTTATACTCCCGTGTAAGCGCGCTGGCAATATGCGACGGCGAAAGTAAACGTGGCCACCATGCCCCCCTGGCGCGCGACTCCGCTCCAGCGGTTATACTATGCGCCGCTTTCGACTCTCACCTCAGGAGCACGCCATGCCACGTATTGACGTTCACGCCCACCTGGTCCCAGAGAGCTGCGCAGACCTCATCCCAGGCCGCAACACTGATGCCGGCAAGCCACCCAACGTGGTGGACAGTATGTCCGACATCCCTGAACGCGTGGGCCACATGGATGAACGCGGCATAGACGTGCAGCTCATCTCCATGCCCCCGTGGCTCTGCAACCTTGAAATCAACACCGCCAGACGCTTGAATGACGGCGTGGCGGAGGCAATCGCTCCCCACAAAGACCGATTTGCCGGGCTGGCGACAGTCCCCATGTCAGACCCGGAAGTGGCGGCAAGGGAACTTGAGCGCTGCGTGAAGGAGCTTGGGTTCGTCGGCCTGGAGATACTAAGCAACGTTGAAGGCGAGAACCTTGATAAGGCGCGGTTTGCTCCCCTCTACCGCAAGATGGTGGAGCTTGGCACACCGGCTTTCATCCACCCACACAACGTGCTAGCCGCCAAGGACCGATTGCAGGACTTCTACCTCACCAATTTGATTGGCAACCCCACCGACACGGCAGTGGCGGCGGCAAGCCTCATATTCGGCGGTGTGCTCCAAGAGATGCCAGACCTGAAGTTCATCCTGGCCCACGGCGGCGGGACATGCCCGTATCTCCGGGGTCGGTGGGAGCACGGATGGCGTAGGAAAGTAGAGGGGCCGCGCATCATCCACCGTCCGCCCAGTGAATACTTCCAGAAGCTGTACTTCGACACGCTGACCCATAGCGTACCGGCGCTGAACTACCTGGTGGAAACCGTGGGCGCGGAGCACGTGATGCTGGGCAGTGACTACCCCTTTGACATGGGTGACTATGACCCAGTGAAGAGCGTATCCGCACTGCCTCACGCATCAGACGCAGAGAAAGAGGCTATCTATGGCGGTAACGCCGCAGAGGTCTTCAAGCTGGATGTGACAGCGGCTGCCTGGTAGGGCTAGTCAAACCCATAGAAGCGCTGGGCCGCTCCACGGAGTAGGCCCTGGCGCTGGGGACCCGTAATGTCTTCCCTGCGGGCCATGGCAAAGAGAGACTCCGGGTAGTCTCCGTCCCAGTGGGGATAGTCTGATGCGTACATCACTACGTCGTCGCCTATAAGGTCCAGCGTCTGGCCTAGCAACCGCTCCCCGGCCTCAACGCCAAAGAAGACGTTGCCGCCCTGTCGCACGTACTCGCTGGGATGCCGCTTCAGCGCTGGCGCTTCCACGTCGCCCCGCTTCTCAAACTCCTCATCCATGCGGTCCAGCCACCATGGCACCCACGTGCAGCCGGTCTCCAGGAACGCGAACCTGAGGGTTGGGAACAACTCAAAGACACCTTCAAACATGACGCTGGTGAACTGCCGCAGAATGCCAAAGGGGTGCGCTACGGTGTGCGTCTGGATGAACTTGGGGAACATCTCAACGCCAGCGCCCCCAAGATGTGAACCGGCGGCGTGAGTTGCTATGGGGAAGTCCATATCAACAGCGGCCTGGTACACAGGGTGGAACATGCGGTGGCCCAACAGATGGCTGCCGTCCGCCGTGAACATGCCCGCCTTCAGCCCCAGTTGCTTGATGCGCTGCAACTCCTTCACGGCCTCCTCAGGGTAGTAGGTGGGCAGCAGCCCTACGCCGTACACGCCCTTTTCAGCGCTGCATATGTCCTTGGCCATCCACGTGTTGTACGCCTTGGCAAAGGCCACTTGATAGTCAGGGTCTTTGATAAATCCCAGGAAGAGGCCCATGGAGGGATAAAGCACCGTGGCCTCCATGTCGCCCTTTTGCAGCGCCTGCACCCAGTCTTCTGTGCGACTAGCGCCACCGCGGTAGAGCCGCCGCCCAAGATAGCGATCCCAACCGTCCAGCGGAAGCAGCCCGCCGGGGCCGGACGAGCCAGAGCGGAATGCCTTATAAGGCTGTTCCAAATACTCATGTATCGCGGCTGAATTTTCGCCAATATGGCCGTCGCCATCTATGGCCCGAATCGTAGGCTGGGTCATGGCTTCTCCAACTACGGTGCCTTGGCCGCATAGTAGCAGGGGGATAGGAGCCCTACAAGCTGGACTCAGCCCGCTATCTGTCCCATGCGGCCTGCATGGTAATCCTTGATGGCCTGGTATATCTCTTCTTGCGTATTCATCACAAATGGGCCGTAGTGGACCACGGGTTCGTTCAGCGGCACGCCCGCAATGAGTAATACGTCCGCCGGAGCAGACGCTGCGTCCGCTACAGACAACACCACGTGGTCACCGTCGCCAGCAAGCACAGCGGCATCGCCTTCGTGGAACTGCTGGCCCTCGTCACCTGCCAGCACGTCACCATTGATTACGTAGGCAAACGCGTTGTAGTTGCCAGGCACAGACTGCTCCACATGAGCGCCGGGCTGCAACGTAAAGTGCAGGTACATGATGGGCGTACGGGTCTCAATGACGGCGCTTACGCCCATGGACTCACCCGCAATGACTTTCACCGTGGCCTTGCCGTTCTCACTCTGCCCGGTGGGTATCTGGTCTAGCGGTATCCCCTGGTAGCGCGGCTGTGTCATCTTGTCGTGACTGGGCAGGTTCACCCACAACTGGAACCCGTGGATGGTGCCGCCGTCTCGCATGATCTCATCCGTTGGCATCTCTGAGTGAACAAGGCCTGCACCAGCGGTCATCCACTGCACGTCACCAGGGCCAATAATGCCGCCGCCGCCCGTAGAGTCCTTGTGCTCCACCGCACCTTCAAGCACGTACGTCACCGTCTCAAACCCACGGTGAGGGTGGTCTGGCGCGCCCACGGCCTCACCTGGTCCGTAGGTGGTCGGCCCCAGGTGGTCCAGCAATAGGAACGGGTCAACTATGGCCAAACTCTCTGTGGGAAAGGGGCGTCGGACGGCAAAGCCTGCGCCTTCAAGCGTGCTGACGCTGTGAACCACTCGCTCGACGGTCCGTGTTCCTATCGTTGTTGTAGTCATGGTTTCTCCTAGGTAAGGCAACTACAGACATGCTTGACCCCAGAGGGTCAGCGCATGCCTGTAGTTAAATAGATGCGGGGACTTCTGTTATCGATGCCTGTGGCTACGTTATACCGCGCATTCACCCTCACCGCGCTCCAGTTTGTAGAGGATGGTCTTGCCCCAGTCCATGTACATGGGTAGGTTGTCCTTGTTGAGCGGCCCAACGTCCCTGAACTCCGCCAGCAACGCCTCAAAAGCGCCGGAGTCCGTGCGGTGGACAAAGTCGTTGAACTCCTCACCGTCGTTCCGTTGCTCCTGGTAGTAGTGCAACACGCGGCTCACCGCTTGCGGCACCATCTTGGCGGCAACCTTGGCCTTCAGCCGTCCACCGTACTCCAGTTGGCCGTTCTCAAAGCCACCGCCAATGAACATTTCATAGGCAGGCACCTGCTGGCCCTCCGGGCCTTTGATGGACGCGCCGTGGAAGCCAATGTTGGCCAGATGGTGACGGCCGCAGCCGTTGGGGCAGCCGGACATCTTAACGTGCAGCTTGTTCACCAGCGGGTCACCCAGCAGTTCTGGTGATTCGTTTAGGCCATCGATAACGGCCCGGTTAAGCCCCATGGACGAGGTAATGCCCAGCTTGCAACTGTCAGTGCCGGGGCATGAAGTCACGTCCGTTATGGAGTAGACCCCACCATCACCCAGGCCAATGGTCTCCAGTTCCTGCCATAGCCCAAACAGAGAAGCCTCAGGCACCCAGCGGAAGGCCAAGTTCTGCTCCGCGCTGAAACCCACACTGCCAGAACCGTACTGAGCGGCTGCCTTGGCGATTCCCCTGAACTGCTCCCCGGTCAGGTCACCTTGCGACACCTTGGCGTAGGCCGCAAAGTACCCCTTCTGGGCCTGTTCCATAACGTTGGTCCGCTTCCATATCTGGAATTCCTTGTTATTGTCACCGTCGGTGCTACCGTTGCCCGGCAGCGTGGGGGGGGTCTCCTGTGCATACGCCATCAGGGGCTCAGGGTCATAGTCACCCTCCTGTGCCCAGGGCTTGGCTAGCTCCTCCTCCACCCACTCCCGCACCT
>CAVOAJ010000136.1:0-4811 GCA_963693605.1 Dehalococcoidia bacterium
GAATCGCTTAATTTTACTGTTCCACCCGTCAATTATTTCAAAGAACCAAACCCACAGGAGCCGCCACCGGTGCAAAGGCCAGTACCCTTGGATACGTGGGTAGTAAAGGCGGTGCGGCATCTTGCCGTCCACGTAGTAGTACTCTTCAGTGCCTTCAGAGCCACGGAGGGTGCGTACAGCCTTGTGGTTGTCTGAGACTTTGTTCCGGTAGCCTAGGGGCGTCCGGGGCCTGCCTCCGCCTGTCCTGTTGCGCAGGTGCCGAATGGCGTCTCGGTGCACCCAGAAACAGTTGTGGGCGTCACTGGTGTTCTCCAGCGCAATCATCCAGTTGCACTTCCAATAGCGGAAGGTGGTGCGGATAGAGGTGGTCTCACCCTCAAAGAACTCAGGCGGGATGTCTTCTTCAGGCGGTACCGGCTCACCTTTGCCCATCCAGACAAAGACAATGCCCTTCAGTGTGATGGTGGGGTATTTGGTGGCCTTCAGTTGGCCTACCATCTTGGAGTCTGGACCTTCCGTGATGAACTCTACGCACTCGCCATCGCCGTCGAAGGTCGCGCCGTGGTAGGGACAGCTCAGGTAACCCTTCCAGAAGCTATCACCCCATGACAGGTATACGCCCCGGTGTGGGCAGTAGTCCCACAGTGCTTGCACCTGGCCGTTTTTGTCACGGAAGAAGACCAGATCATCTCCCATCATTTTGAGGCCGACGGGCTTCTTCCAGCCGACATCCTTGGCCGGGATGGCAGGTTGCCAGTACTCCTTGAGACCCAGCGGCGGAATGAGGCTCCGGCGGTCGTCGGCGTCATTAGGCTGGACAAATTTAGGCGTCTCAGTCCCTTGGTAGCCCCGGGCGTATTCACGCCACCCTCCAGGGTAGCCGCCACGAATTTTGCTTAGCGCTTTCAATAACCCCATGGTAATTTCTCCTTGTTGCTACTTGGGTCTGGGAGCGTTTTGGGCACGCCAATCTTCTAGCAATCGTAGGCATTCTACGGTGAGCACGCCATCCACAATAGTGAGACGGTCGCCCCAATTGGCCAACGCTAACACCTTACCCACTGAGTAGGTGCCAAACCTGCCTCCGCTGGCCGGTTGCCGGGCACCCATGACCAGCGTGCTAACTCCGGTAAGCATGATTGCTCCACAGCACATGGGGCAGGGCTCATACGTGGTATAAAGTACTGTACCTGATAGTTCCGTCCGGCTCAGGTCCCTCCGAGCTTCCCGCATAGCGGCAGTCTCTGCGTGGGCTGTGGGGTCAGGAGCGGAGGAGGCCTGGCTGTGGCCTCTGCCGACTACCTCATCATTGAGCATCACCACTGAGCCCACGGCTATGTTGCCAGCGCGGCCTGCCTTGACCGCTTCTTCCAAGGCAACGCGCATGAAGTGGTCGTGGTCAGGCATCACACGTACGCTCCTTGGTAAGCTAGAGAGTCACAGTCGCTGCGCCGGCCTATCATACGCCACTGATTCCACCGAAGGACAGAGCCTCACTTTCATGCGACGCACGCTCTTAACGCTATACCTCCCCTCGTTGCTCATGGCCTTTGGGCAGGGGATGGTGTTCCCCGTGGTGCCTTTGCTGGCCACCGAATTTGACGTCTCACCTGGCCTGGCGGCTCAAGTAGTTACGCTGATTACACTGGGGCGTGTGGTTGGGCTCATTCCCGCAGGCATCGTAGTGGATAGGTTCGGGCGTACGCAGGCCATGGCCTCCGGTGCGATGATTGTCACCGTTAGCGCTGTTGTGGCGGGATACGCACCCGCATTCCTACTCTTATTGGCTGCGCAGTTTTTCTGGGGAATCGGCTTCAGCCTGTGGCAGATGGGACGAGAAGTCGCGACCATAGAAGCAGTGAAGCCTAGTCAGCGCGGTCGAGTGATGAGCGTTCTGTTTGGCATTACCGCCGCAGGTATGGGTCTAGGGCCAGCCATAGGAGGAATCATTGCAGACACGTTTGGATTCAGGAGCCTGTTCCTGAGTTTCGCTGGCTTAGGCCTGACAGTGTTGGCAATAGCATTAGCGTATCGGGTGCCAGCGGGCCCGCCAGCGCAGCTGACACAGAAGCTATTCTCCTTTGGGCGCATCAGCGAAATTGCACCTACCTATAGACTCACCTTTCTAGTCCTCATCATCTCTACATTCGTTGCCACGCTTCGCATGAACGCTGTGAACAGCATGATGCCGTTGTTTCTTGGCTCGTACCTCGGCTACTCGGCAACCGCTATCGGCTCATTGTTTGGTGTGATGAGCCTGGTGACCATGATTATGGTGCTGCCAGCGGGCTTTATATCCGACAAGCTGGGTAGGAAGAAGGCCACGGTACCTCCGGCACTCATTAGCGCAGGCGTGTTTTTTGCCTTTCCATTTGCAGATACCTATGCGCAGTTCGTAGTGCTGTCTGTCCTCACGGGGATATCCCATGGCATGGCGCTAGGGTCTATGACCACGTACGCCTATGACATCATCCCTGAAGGATCACGCGGTAGGTTACAGGCCATGAGGAGGTCAATTGGTGAGCTTGGCGGGGTGAGCGGCCCGCTGTTTGGCGGCATTATTGCTAATACCTACCACGCAGGGATTGCGTTCCTATTCTTTGCGCCCTTGCAGTTGCTGTCCGCTTTCTTACTGGTGCGAGTTGCGAAAGAGACGTTGCCTTCCAAGCGGCGAGACCCAGTTAACGAGTGAAGTTGGATGTTGCGGCACGCCAATCATGCTTGGACAATGGTTCCACGGGATAGAGCGCGCGCCAAGCGTTGAACCCCCCTTCAAGTGCCACCGCATCAAATCCAAGTCCCTTAAGCCGTTGCGCCGCACGGGCGCTGGTTGCTTCATGCTCTCAGGTGCAGTAGGAGACCACCAGCCGGCCTGGTGGCTGCGCTCCCGCCCATTCAACCACGTCATCAGGCAATACACGGAGGCTGCCAGGCAGCTCCGCGCGATCAAAGTCGTAGCTTGAGCGAGAGCGTACGTCCAGCACAATGGGAGGAACCTCGCTCTGGAGCATGTCATGCAATTGCGCAGGCGTTATCCGGGTCGCTCCTTCATCTGGATGTATGAACAACCCTGCGGCATCAGACTCGCGCTCCTCTTCCAAAGTCGCCGCCGCCGCTTTACGGCCATACCACGCACTGACAGGGACAGCAGTCGCCCCATGTACGGCGGTGGACATGAGCACCACAACGCCGACAGTCGCCAGGAGCAATTCCGCACCAGGCAGCCCTGCTTGCACCACCAGTAGCGATAGTAGCAGGGAGTTCAGGCCACGCGGGCCAAACCAACTCACAAAGGCATGGGCCTCCCAACTCATCCTTGCGCGGGATAGGACCAGGCCCAGCACGGCAGGGCGGATGATGAAAACCACGAGGACCGCCAACACCACGGCAGGCACCCAGCTAACGATGCCGAAAATGCCAGAAAGGACTGCTCCAAACAACACGAACGCCAGGAGCATTGCCATCTCAGATGTGGTCTCTCCGTAACTCAGGAAACAGTCACAGAGGCGCTGGTTGAGTAAAACGACTGCCAACCCCGCCATGAACGCGCCCAGAAAGCCGTCCCCACCGGCTGCCGTGGCCGCCGCGTAGGAGGCCAGGACAAGACCTATGCCGTACAACGCCTGGTATTCCTGGCGTATGCCCATCCGCCTATCAATGGCAGACATGGCCCAGGAGCCCGCTCCACCAATGGCGAAGCCAATGATGGGTCCAAGGATGAGGAGTTGCGAGAGAAATACGGCCCAGTCAGTGGCATCACCCATCTCAGACCGGGCCACGGCAATCAGTATGAGAATGACGGGCAGCACAACAAGGTCATTAGTGCCAGCTTCAAGCTTCAGAACCTGCCGGACGGAGCGAGGTATGCGCCAGTCTCTGAGCACCTCTCGCAGCACTACGGGGTCGGTTGAAGCCAGGATGGCGCCACCAATGAAGGCCGTCAGCCAGCCAAAGCCAAACAGCAGTGCGAGGGGGACGGCACCGAGCGCGATGATGAGCACAGTACCGGGGCCAAGTATAAGGACAGGAATGAGCCAGCGCTGAGCCACCTGAAGGCATTCCCGCTGAGATGGCCCTGGCTATTGAAACCGCGATTGATGAGTCCTTCCTGTTCGGCTTTCGCGTAGTGATGGGGCTAGCGAGCCTATCGGCGCTTATAGGGTCACTAGCTGCCCTGGCCTTCATCGAAGGCAGACGGTCGGAGTCACCCGTCCTCGAAGTCAGCTAGGCGAAGTTACCAGCGCGTTTCCAGGGATGACGACTGTCCGTCACTCCGCGCTAACACTCGCCTTTTTCGGGGGGACCGCCATGAACGCGGCCACTGCGCAACCTGCTGGCAAGGCTAAGAACACCAGTACAGCCGTGGTATACGTACCTGTCAGGTCGAACAGAAAGCCGAAGGGCAGGGGGCCGAGCGCAGCCGCAGCCACTGAGGTGGACGCAGCCACACCCCGGATGCTGCCAATGTAGGTGCGGCCATAATAGTTGGGCCAAATCACTGAACCTATAGTGATGAGGAACCCTCCTCCAAAGCCAAGGCCTGCACCGTAGATGAACGCCACCCCCGGAACAGAAATCAAGAACGTCAACAGCATTACGCCAACTAAGACTATTTGGCCCGCACTTATAAGAAACCGGTTCGGGAACTTGTCCGTAGTGTATCCCGCTAGGAACGTTCCTAGCAGTGCGGCCGGAGCCATAACGCTTAACACCGCCGCCGCCGTGCCTGCATCCAAGCCCTTGCTGCTGAACAACGATATCTGGTGGAATATCAAGGCGGTGCCTATAAGCGATTGAGCCGTGCTGGCGAA
>CAVOAJ010000137.1:0-4782 GCA_963693605.1 Dehalococcoidia bacterium
GTTCCGAATGCTGAGTTCCTCTACCGTGGCGTCTATGCCCACGGCGGGAATGCTCAACCGGGATGCCTGTGTTACGCCAGCGCCTGGAAGCCCCGCGCCCGGTTCTAGAGGGATGAACCCTGCATCCAAATTTTCTTGCCCAAGGCGTACGGTCCCTCTGGGGTCTGCCCAAAGGCGGGAGGAGAGGAACACTCCGGGATATAGGGTCTGCCTACGTGGGTCAGGGCCTGAGGAATTGGGGACGCCATCTATGCTGGAGGCGCCCTGAAACCCTGTAAGAACCTCTCCCCCTTGGTTGCCACTCACCTCTAAACGGTCTAGGCCCGTGCCCGCCACAAATACATAGCCGTAATAAGCGGCACTGATGGCGAGAAGCACAAGGCCGGTGCTAAGGAGAGTTATGGCTGTACGCCGTCTTGAGAACATGGAGGCTTGCTAGCTCCTACAGGTCAGGGGTGTAGCTACACATGGAGTCTATCACTTGTATATATATACGTTCCCGTGCACAAATGCGTTTCCGTTAGCCATAGGGACATGTGGAGAGTTAGATGCACGGCAACGCCAATCTGACCTCTTGGTACAGAGAGGTCAGATTTTCTTTGCTGCCAGCGGGGGGTGTGGCTACCTGACGCGGGGCGTATGCATGGCCCCGTTACTGATGGGCTCGTTGATGAAGACGTCGCCGTTGCGGATCTTGATGTTGAACCCACATTCGGGGTTGGTGCAGACCCAGGCCTTATAGTGAATGGCGGCCCCTTGACTGCCAAAGTCGGATAGAGGGACCAAATCACCTACGCTACATCGCTGACATTTGGGCATATCACTCACTGCCTGGCCTCCTCCCAAATCCTAATCATCCTGGGAACCGCGGCGAGTATACATGGCCCCTTTGGACAGTGACAAGGGGAATTGCAGTCTGTTGGCTGGCTGGTGCGTTGACGGCCCTTTCTAGCCGCACCTATACTGAACTGGCAGTGATGGTATGGGGCGATTAGCTCAGTTGGTTAGAGCGCTGCGTCGACATCGCAGAGGTCAGTGGTTCGAGTCCACTATCGCCCACCACTTATTCCGCTTACTCCACGCGACAGTTGCGCCCGGTTAGAGCGTTGCGTCGACATCGCAGAGCTCAAGGAATGGCGAGAGAACGACAAGACGGCTTGCTGGTAATCCAGCAAGCCGTCTTGTTTATTAATCGACGCTTGGTCAACTGTCTTTGATAGCTCACGCACTGAGGGTAGCGGGCGCTTGGATGCGGCGCAGGGCCCGATGGATGGTGCGAGGGCTTACGCCAAAGCGTTCCGCCAGGGTGGTGGCGTTACCGCCCTCCCGCTTATAGACCTCCAGCACCATGAGGTCCCGCCCACGACGACGGTACTGCTGGTACCAGGCAGGGTCATCATATTTGCATATAGGCAAAGGGCAGTGGAGGCAAGACCGAGAGACCTCACATCCGGTGTCTTGATAAGCCATCTGCTCAGGCAGGGCATCAACGGCGGGTTCACTGCGGATCTTCTGTGTAATGGTCATGGTGTTCCTCCTTTATCTGCGTATCTGAGATTTTTCATTTACGTGCGAGTCTTCACGCGATTGCGCTTGCTAGCTGTCGTACGTCCTTCGTGGTGTCCTTACGCTTGATTTCAAGGAGAAGCAGCAAACCACGAAGCAGGCCGTCCTCAGGGCCGGACATCTCCAGAGCCACTGAACCATCATCCTGATACTGTGCCTGGGCGGCATCCAGCTCATACCATAGGGCTCGGTGTTCCCGTGACCCATTGGGGGCGTAAATATTGAGCCGGTCAGAGCCCGCAGCGGCCAGAAATTCCAAGACTGTTTGCGAGTCAACCGTTGCTGATTTCTCGACGGTTTCTACTACGGTGGCACCTAGGGCCTGACGGAGAAGGCTGGCCAGTTCTGGAACTTCCTCCGAGACCTCCAACACCACTCGCTGACACTTCCACACGTTGCGGAGTAAATGGACCAGCGGAGCCGATTCACGGGCCAGCCCCCTGCTCTGCCACCAACGGTGCTCTACTACACGGAGGGTTGAACCAAAATGGCGCGACTGCCTAGGCTCCCGCTCTGCAATGGTCACTACCAAGGTTTCACCAAAGCCAGAAAGAACCGTGTCCCCCCTGAGCTTGGTAGCAGGAGTCCTGCGTATCACCCGTACACTGGCAATATAGGCTTTGCCTGGCTGAGGCGAGGAACGCCGGAGGTGTGCGCCCTGAAGAGAACGACGCAAGGTAGGTGAAAGTAACGGTGCGTTGAAGGCCATGGGCCTGAGGTCATACTGACTTTGTAAGCAGGGATGCTCTTCCCCGTACCGAGCTCGTTCCTGGGCTACGTATTGGGCATATAGCGGGTTGTGTTGTGCGACTTGCTGGCAGGGCACACGAAAGTGGCGTTGAAGCCCGTCTCTAGCCTCTGCCTGTCGGTTCTCCTCTTTTTGCCGCTCAAACCAGGTGGAACCATTCCAGGGAAAACCGTATAGAACCGTGGTGGCGCCTGAAGCTTCAGTAAGAGGCGTCAGGTGACGCATGTAGGTGTCCTGGCTCATGGTCTGAGCCTCCTCTACCTCTAGGAGGCCAACGGGCCCCAGGCCCACAGAACCATGTATGTGATCCAGCATAGTGGGGTCAAGGAATACCTGACGTGCCCGTCCCACACGGACCTCATGGGCCTCTTGGGACCACAGACCTGATGTCTGTCGTGAACCCAGTAGCTGGGTTAGGCGTTCTGCGGCTTGATTAGATGGTTCTGGCGTGACCTTGAGGTGCCGTGCCCCAGAGAGGGCATGGGCAGAGAGCAAAAAGAGCTCTAGGTGAGCCGATATCTCCCGAGCGCCGCCGTGATGAGCAATCTCCACGGTAAAGGTGAGACCTCTGTTGTAGAGAACGCTCTCCAGGATAGCCTGGGCGATGGTCTGTTGGTACGGCTGTAATAGTTGTAGACCGGGCATCGGCATTCCTTAGCGGAATATTTGAACGCCGATATTAGCACTTGTGTTCTGATACTGTCAAGAACCAATGTTCTGAATGATAGGAGAGGCTCTACTTAATTAGAGCCATCGCATGTGAGTACGGTCAGCGCCTCAGGCATGGTGTAGACACAAACTCGCTACTGTAATGGCTGATGTGAGATCGGGCTCATCTACAAGAGCGCGCCCCAATGGGGGCGCGCTCTTGCGTCTGTGTATGGGAAATGAAACGCTTACCCCTGCTCTAGCAGTTTGGAGATGCGTTCAGGCTCTTTACCCGCTTCCTCTTGACGCTCAAAGCTGAACGCCTCTGCCTCAGTTTCCTCCAGCTTTGCTGCACCATCCTTCTTCATGCCGCGGGCCTGAAGGATGAGTCGCCGCCAGACCACCTGGTGGGAGTCGGTGGACGACAGATATTCTTGTGTGTCATACCGTTGCGGCGCAATGGCACTGAAATCCTGCCTTGAAAAATTGGTGACCTGCATCCAGCGTCCGTAGAGCCGGTAGTGGATGCGCTCATACCATTGGCCAAGGGCGCTGTTGGGCCTGACTGACTTGAAGTAGATCTGCCGCGACAACCCTTCGGTCACCGGAACGCTGTTGCGTGTGTACATATCCGTGCGGTGGTCGTTCCGATACATGGCGGGCAGGTGATGGCCCAGGAGCCATTCTTCCGGCGCGTCCCACGCAGGTGCGGAGGTGACCCTCCGGCGGGCCCATGCGAACATCCAGGACCAGAGGTCCCGGAAAGAGTGCTTGGGCCAGTAGCCGTTCAAGGACTCGAAGTAGTAACGGCTGACCTTTTGCGCGGAACCGCTGCTGGTGCGGTTGCTGCCGACGGGGCGCTGCGGGAAAACCATGCGCCCGTTGACGATGCGGTTGCGGGCCCCCACGGCTCCAGCGCCGCCCATGGGGAACATCAATGTGCGGATGGCGTTCCGGTGGACGTAGGGGACGTGGGCGTCCTCTCCATTCTCTAGAGACACGTTCCAGTTCACGGGCCAGTACTCGGTGTGGAAGAGGATGTCCGTGTGGTCGTCGAAAAATTCAGGCGGGATGTCCTCTTCCATAGGCGCAGGTTCTTCATCACCCATCCAGATGAAGACCATGCCCTTGAGGGTCACTGTAGGGTACTTGCGGGCTTTCACCTTGCCGGGAATCTTGGACTCTGGACCCTCCGGCAACACCGCCAGCACGTTGCCGTCGCCGTCGAACGTCCAGCCGTGATAGGGGCATGACACCGTGCCCTCAAAGTGACAGTCGCCGTGCATGAGGGAGCCACCCCGGTGAGGGCAGACGTTCCAGAGAGCGGCCACACCATCTTTGCCCTGGAAGAAGACGATGTCATCCCCCAGGAGCTTGAGGCCCACGGGTTTGTTCTTGACCTTCTTGGCTTCTATGGCGGGGTACCAGTACTCCCGTAGGCCCAAAGGCGGTATCAGTGACCGGACGTCTTTAACGGGAGCATTTTGCGGAGTGTGACCGCTGGCTCCAGAGCCTTTTTGAGTATCATCACGAACGTCTACCATTGGGCGCTCCTATTTCTAACGCAGGTGCGTTTTTCGACATTATTAGTCGGAACCTAATCGATGTCTGACAACCGAGGCAAATAGTATGGAAGCAAAATGACCTTGTCAAACACTATTACGTAGGAAATGCTTATTCCCTGCACTGTACCAGAGCGTGTTAGAGGCTGGATTCCACGGGTGTGGAGCGAGTGGACTCCTTGCCCACGCTCAATATGCTTTCCGGTTCCAACCCTTGCTCTTCCTGCCTGGCGAAGCTGATTAACTCCGCTGTAGTCC
>CAVOAJ010000138.1:0-4769 GCA_963693605.1 Dehalococcoidia bacterium
CTGCCGACCGTCCTGGCCGGAGAAGTTGTAGTTCATGGACCAGTCATGCCAAAGGTGGAAGTGGACCCACTCATAGAAACGGCCCACCCAGCTCCCCGGCCTGGTGGTATGGAAATAGAACATCCGGGAATATTTCGCGTCCACAGGCACGTTCCACCGTGTGTACATATGCGTGCCGTAGTTGGCGCGGAACATGCTTGGCAGGTGGTGCCCGCCCTGCCAAGCATGTTCCTCGGTGATTAGGGGGTGACGCCTCGCGCGCTTCATCAGCCACTTAAAGGCCCACGTCCAGAGCAGCCGGTTCTTCCGCCTGGGCCACAGCACATCCGCCAACGGGTAGTGCTCCTGGTACGGACGCTCATCGCCAGCCTTATACGTGGCTTGCGGGAACTTCACCTGCGCCTGCATCTGGTACGTCTTCATGTTCAACGCGCGGCCATTAATCATCTCAGGCCTGTCCCGTGAGGGGCCGGACTGAAATATAGGAAAGGCCATGAGCTGGAAGGAGTCCCGATGCACGTACGCCACGTGAGAGTCGTAGATGTTCTCCATGGCGGGCCGCCAGTTGGTGGGCCAGACAACGTTGCTGTGGAGCACCACCGTACGGTCGTCAAAGAGTTCCGGCGGCACATCCTCTTCAATGGGTGCGGGTTCCCCCTCACCCATCCAGACAAACACCACGCCCTTGAGCGTGACGGTGGGGTACATCTTTGCGGTGACCTTGCCGTGGATTTTGGAGTCTGGGCCTTCACCCAGCACCGCCACCACGTCACCCGTCTCATTGAACGTCCAATCGTGGTAGGGGCAGGAAATCGTGCCTGGCCACCAGCAGTCGCTCTTATGCATCATTGCGCCGCGGTGGGGACAGGAGTTGTCCATGGCCACCACGTGCTCTTTACCGTGCCAAAAGGTGACGTCGCTGCCCAGCATCTTCACTAGCACAGGCTTCTTGCCCACCTTGTTTGCGGGAATGCCGGGGTACCAGTACTCCCGCAGACCCGTCTCTGGAATCATGCCCCGCCTGTCTGAGGGGGAAAGTCCGTGGGTGATATCGTGACCCGGTCCTTGCTTGGTGGGCCTTGGTGCTATGTCTACCATGGTCTGACCTCCTTAACCTTCAACAGCCTGCGACAACGGTGCGCGTCACAAAAGCTCCTTCTTTGATAACTGATAAACCGTGAACAAGGCGTGAAGAGGCTAATGTGCGCTGTGAACATCGTGTGAACACCTCACACAAGACTCGCGTCCAGCAGGGGGAAAGGGCTGCGACTCTCTGGGGCAGTTGAACTTCCTCAGTTTTGGTATACTCCCTCCGGCTCTTGCCGCTAAAATGATGGCTCGACGAAAGAACAACGAGGAGAGGCCTGTGCCTGCATACGGGGTTATTGGTGGACAGTGGGGGGACGAGGGTAAGGGAAAAATAATTGATGTGTTGGCCTCCAGGGCCGACATGGTGGTTCGCTTTTCTGGCGGAAACAATGCTGGCCATACAGTTATCAACCAGCAGGGAGAGTTCAAGCTCCACCTAGTGCCTGCTGGCATATTTTGGCCCAACTCATGGTGCGCTATCGGCAACGGCGTGGTGGTTGACCCCGGCGCGCTGCTGGACGAATTGAGCGCGCTGGAAGAGCGAGGGGTGGACATCAGTCGCCTCTCCATCAGTGACCGCGCCCATGTGGTCATGCCCTATCACGTACTCCTGGACCAGCTTGAAGAGAAGGCGCGGGGTGACAACGCCATTGGCACAACGGGCAAGGGCATAGGCCCCGCGTACGTGGATAAGACGGCGCGCGCGGGCATCCGCGTAGGTGACCTGCTGGATGAAGCGTATCTGGCGGCGCGGTTGGAAGCGGTGCTAGGCCACAAGAACGCCCTGCTCACCAAGATCTACGGCGTAGAACCCCTGGACATGGACACGCTGTACCGGCAGGCCCTGGAGTTTGGCGCACGGCTGCGTCACTATGTGGCGCCGGTTGAGGAGCTGGTGGCCAATGCCTTGGCTGACGGGAAAAAAGTACTGCTAGAGGGCGCTCAGGGAGCGCTGCTGGACGTGGACCACGGTGGTTACCCTTACGTGACCTCATCGTCGTCCACCATAGGCGGAGCCTCCACCGGCGTGGGCGTCCCGCCCCGGCACATCCAAGGCGTCACCGGCGTATTCAAGGCGTACTCGACACGCGTGGGCGCAGGCCCTATGGTGTCCGAGCTTTTTGATGACGTGGCTGACCGCATCCGTGAGAAGGCGTGGGAGTACGGCACCACCACCGGCAGGCCAAGGCGCTGTGGCTGGTTTGACGCCGTGGCCGCGCGCTACAGTTCCAACATCAACGGCTTCACCTCTGCCGCGTTGACCAGGCTGGACGTACTAGACGGGTTTGATTCCGTGAAGGTCTGCGTGGGCTATGAGGTCGACGGCAAGACCATAGACTACTTCCCTGGCAGCACGGCTGTGGTTCAGCGCTGCAAGCCCGTATGGGAGGAGTTTCCCGGCTGGACCACGCCCACGGAGGGCGCAACCAAACTGGAGGCCCTGCCACCAGAGGCGATGAAATACGTAGAGCGACTGCAAAAGGCAATAGGCTGTCCCATTGATTTGATTTCCACAGGGCCGCACCGCGATGAGACCATCGAGGTCAGGCCCATCATGGCGTAGAACTAATTCAGAGGCTAAGGGAGCAACCATGAAGATAGGCTTCTTCGACGACTTTCAACTGGGCATAGTTAAGGGTGAGAACATTGTGGACCTGGGGCCACTGCTGGAGGACATCCACGTCCATGAACCCCAAGAGCTGATAGCAGGCATCATTGAGAGTTGGGATGAGAACAAAGAGATGATTGCGGAGTTTGTGGCCGCCAATGAGGGCGTACCGCTGACCAGCGTACGCATCCGGCCGCCCCTGCCCCGTCCTGACAAAATCATCTGCATGGCAGTGAACTACCTGGAGGGTGAGAACCCGCCCATGCCCCAGACTGACGCCTTCTTGAAGTCGTCAGACTGCGTGGTTGGCAACGGCGACACCGTCTTCCTGGATCCTGAGTGCAACCCCACCATCTTCCACTGTGAAGCTGAGATGGCAGTGGTCATTGGCAAGCCTGGCAAGGGCGTGAAGCAGGCTGACGCCATGGACTACGTCTTTGGTTACACCGGCTTCATGGACGTCTCCGCCCGCATAGCCGTCCGGGGCTCCCAGAGCTACTTCCAGGCCAAGTCCTGGGCCACCTTTGGCCCCATGGGCCCATTCATTGTGACCAAGGATGAGATTGCGGATCCCCAGGACATCAATGTACGCATCCGCAACAATGACTATGACTTCCCCGGTTACAACACCAAGGACATGGCTCACAAGGTCCCGGAGTGCATTGAGTTTGCCAGCGCCATCATGCCCCTGAACCCTGGTGACCTGATCAGCACCGGCACCAACCACCAGAACCTTGGCTCCATGCAGAACGGTGACCACTACTCCATGGACATCGACAAGATTGGCACGTTGAACGTGGTGGTAGAGGACCCGCTGGGCCGTGAGTGGGCTCGTGGCCGCGACGAGGACATGGCCACCCGCATGCGCCCCGGTGAAAAGAAGGAATAACTTCCACCTCGCGATTCCAATAGAACATGAAGAGGACGGCCCCACGGGGCCGTCCTCTTGTATAATGACCTTTTCTATTCACGAGCGAGGAGCATCGCAACCGTGGCCACCTCCAACAGCATACGAGTCGCAGTGCATGGCGCAGCCGGTAAAGTCGGCATGGAGGTTCTGCGTGCCATCGCAGCAGAGCCGGACATGGAGCTTGTCGCGGCTATAGACCGCATCCCGCAAGCAGACGCTCCCACGCTGCCCGTCCACGTCCCCTACTACACCGTCCTGACCGACGCCATCACCGCTGGCAAGCCTGACGTGATAGTGGACTTCACTAACGCTGAAGCCTCCCTGCCCATGGCGCGCGTCGCCCTAGCGGAGGGTGTCCGGCTGGTCGTGGGCAGCACCGGGTGGACAGAGGACCAGCTTGCCTATCTGAGCGCCCTGTGTGATGAGCATAAGTCGGCTGGCATAGTGGCCCCCAACTTTGCGCTTGGCGCTGTGCTACTCACGTACATCGCGGGCCTTGTGGCCCCTTACTTCGAATACGTGGACGTGTCTGAAGAGCACCACGAGGCCAAGATTGACGCGCCGTCTGGCACTGCCATGGGCATCGCCAAGGCCATCCATGAAGGTCGCGGCGGTGACATGACACGACAGATGCCCACCAGGGAACCGCTGGCCGGCACGCGTGGTGGCGACTATCACGGCATCTCAGTACATAGCAGTCGTATGCCGGGACGCATGGCCCACCACCAGGTCACCTTTGGCACGGCAGGCCAGACCCTCACCCTGCGGCATGACACCATCAACCGGGAGTGTTACATGCCCGGCGTACTGATGGCCGTGCGCAAGGTCATGGACATGCAGGGGCTCACCGTGGGGCTGGAAAAGATACTGAATTTCGGCCCTGCCAAGTAGGCCCCACGCCCCGTTCCCTTTACGCCTCCCGTGACGGCCCCCCATAATAGAATTTGTAAACGTGTTGAGGAAGAGAGCATGAGCTATACGGTTGGCATCGTAGGCGTTACCGGCGCAGTCGGTGGAGAGGTACTGAAAATCCTAGAGGAGCGCAACTTCCCAGTGAAGGAACTGCGCGCCTTTGCATCGGCCCGTTCAGAGGGCATGCAGGTCACGTTCAAGGGTGAGAAGGTCACCGTCCATGAGGCCACGCCTGAGGGGTTTGAGGGC
>CAVOAJ010000139.1:0-4649 GCA_963693605.1 Dehalococcoidia bacterium
TCCCTTGGGCATGGGGCTGCTGACAGGCAAGTACGCTGAACTGCCGGCGTTTGCTGCGAACGATGTCCGCACGGGACGCTACTATTTCACGACTCAGGGGTTCGCCGCCGCGCAGCCGGGGCTGGAGGTGATGCGTCGCATGGCGGAGACCAAGGGCGCGACACTGGCACAGCTTGCCTCAGCGTGGGTGTTCGCCGCGGGCGCCACGGTAACGGTGGTTGGCTTCAAGTCGGAGTCGCAGGTGCGCGACAATGCGGCGGCGAGCGACGTGACGTTGTCGGAGGCAGAGGTCCGCGAGCTTACGCAGGCGTTCCAAGGCACGTCCGCCAGTGAGGACCGGTATGGGGCTAGGGGTAAGTAAGGGGGACACCCCCTTACACCCCCGGCAGAGGGCTCAGCCCTCTGCACACCTGATTAAACTATCCCCGCCGCTATCGCCCTCCGCGCGGCGCGTTCCGTGGCGTCCGCAAGCAGCGCTGATGCCGTCGTCACGTCCTCTGGTATGGCGTCTCCTGGCTGGCTGACCGCTTCCACAATGTCCATGCCTTCGCTTAGCACCGCCTCGTAGCCGTCGCCCAGGCTGCCGCCTATGCCAATCACGGATATGCCCAGTGCTTCGGCGCGCCGCGCCACAACGATGGGCGCTTTGTTGGCAATCGTCTGACTGTCGATGCGGCCCTCGCCAGTGATGACGAGCCTCGCGCCATGAAGCTTTTCATTGAGCCCAATGGCGTCCAGCAGCAGGTCAGCGCCCCAGGCAAGCTCCGCGCCCAGCACTCCAACGAGTCCACCTGACAGTCCACCCGCCGCTCCCGCGCCCGGCATGTCATGGAGCGCAACGTCCATGTCTCGCTGCACCACGTCCGCAAAGTGGCGGAGCGCCGCGTCAAGCAACGGTAGTTGGTGAGGGAGCGCACCCTTCTGTGGGCCGTAGACCATGGCCGCGCCCTGCGGCCCGCACAGCGGGTTCGATACGTCCGTTGCCACCGTAAGCTGGCTGTCGCGCAACGCCGGGTCGATACCGCTAACGTTGATGGATGCTAACGAGGCCAGCCCCGCCGTGCCCAGAGGGATATCGTTGCCCTGCACATCTATCAGATTCACGCCCAACGCCTGTAACGCGCCTGCTCCGCCATCACTGGTGCCGCTACCGCCCACGCCAATGATGAGCCGTCGATAGCCCGCCGACAGCGCAGCCTTAATAAGCTGGCCTGTTCCGTAAGTGGTTGCCAGCATGGGGTCGCGCTCGTTGGGTTGGAGCAGCGTAAGGCCGGAGGCCTGGGCCATCTCCACCACCGCCGTGACACCGTCGCCAAGGACGCCCCACTGTGCGGTCACGCTCCGCCCTCGTGGGCCGGTGACGTTGGCGTGGAAGGCTTGTCCGCCCGTGGCCGCCAGCAGCGTTTCCAGCGTGCCGTGACCGCCGTCGGCGACAGGACAACCAACGATTTCAGCGTCAGGTAACACGCGCAGGACGCCTGCGCTCATGGCGGCGACGGCCTCCGGGCCTGAGAGCGTCCCTTTGAACCCCTGTGGTGCGATGACGATTTTCACGGCCACAGTATAGCCGGGGCTGGTTGGTGCAGTGGGCGGCTGATAGAATGGCTATAATCTGACCTTGCCGGTAGCGGCGGCCCCTTCCACCTCTCAAATAGGACGTTTATGAGCAAGCTTATTGATAAGTTCGACCGTGCATCTCGCGGCAGCCTGGCCCCCATGGGCTTTGGCGGGCAAGCCAAACGTGAAAAGGTGGCTTCCGTGCTGCTGATGGGCATCGCCAAACTGGGCGACAAGGCGGAGGTTCAGCGCATTACTTCAGCGGGACTGAACGGCGCACTGCTCACCGTGAGCGGCGCAGCCAAGGCAGCCGACGTGAAAGCAGCTGCCACCGCGTTGAAGGATGCCCCGTGGGGAGTCTGGCAGAAGGGCGCGACAGCCGACGCCGATGGCAGCGACTTCCGTGTCATTGCCTCCACAGACACGCCACTCTCATCCCTTGGCGGTGAGGACGACACCAACGTCATGGTGCTGACGCAGGGCATGGATGACACCTACTTGCGCGCCTTGGAAGACCTACCGGCAGACGCGTTCATCTTTGCGGTGTCCGGGACTGGGCCGCTGACGGTAGGGCACCTCATGGAGGTAGCCCGTGTCAGGCGCTCAACGTCCAAGCGCGTGATTGTCCAGGTGGCGGCGCTACCGAGCAAAGAAGAGCTTGTCCAACTACGCAACGCTGGTGTGGACGCCCTAGCTATTGAGGTGGGAGGCCAGACTGACAAGGCGCTGAAGGACGCGATTGCTATGTTTTTGGACCTGCCCGCACCGAAGAGTAAAAAGGGAAATCGATCAACGGCGACGCTCCCATCCATCGCGACTGAAAGCGCCCCTGCACGTCGAGAAGAGCCAGAGCCTGACGAGGACGACGATTACGAGTAGTCGGTTCGTCGTGGGCCGACTCTAACTACATATGCTCATCAATTCATTTGACCTGCTGCTCAATGACCCTGCGGCCTTTGTGGTCCAGTTCTTGTTGCTTGGTGTCGCCTTTCTGGCGGCGTTGAGCATCCATGAGTTTGGTCACGCTTTTATCGCCTACCGCCTAGGCGACACCACCGCCCAACGCATGGGTCGTCTCACGCTCAACCCGAGAGCCCACCTAGACCCCACAGGCACGGTCATGCTGTTGCTTGCCGGTTTCGGTTGGGGCAAGCCGGTGCCAGTGAACCCACGCAACTTCCGTAACGGACGGCCTGGAATGGCCATGGTGGCGGTGGCAGGGCCAGGCTTCAACGTACTCCTGGCTATCTTATTGGCGCTGCCTTTTCAGACAGGGCTGATAGATAGTCCCTTCAGAACTCCCATTTTGACTGAGCCTGACCTGGCCGTGTGGGTATCGGCGATTTTGACCTACGGGGTGTTCATCAACGTAATCCTTGCCGTCTTCAACCTGTTGCCGTTCAACCCCTTGGATGGGTCGCAGATTCTGATGGGCATTGCACCGAGGCGCTGGCTGCCCTACGTCCTGCGCTTGCAGGTCTATGGCCCCATGCTGCTGGTTGCAGTGGTCATGCTCGACATCTTTTTGAGCCTCGGCATCATTGGGAGGGTCATATTCCCCGTGGTAAACTGGGCCACCACATTCCTCCTGGGCTGACCAGCCCCAAAGGCGCCGCCGATGCAAGAGGTCGTTAGCAGACCGCGCTCTCTCTCCGGCACCGTGACGCCCCCCGGTGACAAGTCCATCTCTCACCGCGCGCTTATCTTCAACGGCATTGCCCAGGGCAGTGCACGGGTGGAGAACCTTGGCCCCGGCCTGGACGTGCTCTCCACCATCAGATGCCTTTGTGCGCTGGGTGTCGGCATACGGCGTAGCGGCTCGTCGTTCATCATTACGGGCGGCAACCTCAAAGAACCCTCCAACGTCTTAAACGCGGGCAACAGCGGCACCACCATGCGTCTCATGGCCGGTGTGTTGGCGGCCCAGGGCTTTGTCTCCGTCATCACGGGTGATAGCTCATTGCGCAGTCGTCCCATGGGCAGGGTGATAGACCCTTTGCGACGCATGGGTGCGCAGATTTGGGGTCGTAAGGACGACACCCTCGCTCCGTTGACTATCAAAGGCGGCTCGTTGAAGGGCATGCGCTACCAGATGCCTGTGGCCAGCGCTCAGGTGAAGAGTTCACTGTTGCTGGCTGGCCTCTATGCCGACGGCGAGACGGTGCTGGAGCAGCCCGCGCGCTCCCGTGACCACACGGAGCGTATGTTTTCAGCCATGGGTGTGCCGGTTGTGGAGGAGGGATTAGCCCTGCGACTCCGGCCTGGCAGCCTGCGTGCCGTGGACGTGACGGTCCCTGCTGACATCAGCGCCGCCGCCTTCTGGCTGGTGGCTGGTATATGTCACCCGGACGCCGAGGTACGTGTGGAGGGCGTGGGTGTGAACCCCAGCCGCACAGGGATACTAGATGTGCTGAAAGCCATGGGCGCGGACGTGTCTGTGGAGAACGAACGCACCCAGGGCGGCGAGCCTGTCGCAGACCTCGTGGCCCGCTCAAGCTCTTTGGAAGCCACCGAGATTGGCGGGGCGATGATCCCGCTGTTGGCGGACGAGGTGCCGGTCATTGCGCTAGCGGCCTGCTTCGCGAGAGGCACCACAGTCATCACGGACGCGGAGGAATTGCGAGTCAAGGAGTCAGATAGGCTGCATACCACGGCTACTGAGCTGTCGCGGCTTGGCGCAGACGTGGAGGAGCGAGCCAACGGCCTACGCATCACCGGCGGGAAGCCTCTCCATGGTGCTGCGGGCCAGAGTTACGGCGACCACCGGCTGGCCATGACCCTTGGCGTGGCGGGACTTCTCATTGATAGCGCCGTTACCATCAACGGTTCTGAAGCCGCCTCTGTCTCTTATCCCTCTTTCTGGGCTGACGTGCGACTCATTGCAGGCAAGGCGGCTTCAGCGTGACCAATCATCCCCAGGGCAGCCCTCTGCTTGTGGTGCTCTCCGGTCCTTCCGGCGTCGGCAAAGACGTGATGCTGGCGGAGCTACGAAAGCTTGCCCCCCATATCCACGTCACCGTGACGGCCACCACAAGGCCACGTCGTGAGAGTGAGGTGGATGACCGTGACTATATTTTCATGACCAAGGAACG
>CAVOAJ010000140.1:0-4633 GCA_963693605.1 Dehalococcoidia bacterium
ATTACAAGGTGCTCAAAGCGTTGGGCACAGACCCCAACGTCATCTATTTGAAGAAGGTTGAGGCATAGTTAGGAACCTATGAGGATTAGCGACCCAAAGGACATGTGGGCGGAAGGACCCTCCGAAAAGGAGATTGTTCAAGACGTCCTCAGCCGCTACCACCACATCAGTTCCAGGTTTTTGGCCTGGTGTGGCGTGCTGGGCATCCTTTTCCTATTAGGTGTGGTGGTTGTCCTCATCAGGATTTTCAATGGTTTTGAAGACAGGTCAGAGTGGGGCTACTACTCCGCCACGTTGTTGTTCATTGCCCTCACCTTCATGTCCACGCCAATCATCTCCGCTGGCTTGCGACTCGCCAAAGGCCAGTGGCGCCGCCCTATGACCCGTGTCCCTGAACTCTACGGTGTGGTGGGGATGCTGGGGCTCTTGATGTTGTTTCCAGCCATTGCGGCTCTACCTCCGATAGAAGGTCGCCAGACAATTTGGTTTGAATGGCCAACCTTTGCACCCATGGGATGGGATGCGGTTGGCATGCTTGCACTGGTACTCACCGGCCTCACCATGCTTTGGATGTTGGCCATTCCTGACCTTGCCAAGGTGCGGGACCACTTCCCACCGTCCGGCAGGCAGAAGTTCATCACCTGGCTTGCCATGGGATGGGTGGGGAGCGTGCGGCAGTGGCGCATCCATCGCCTTGGCGTACTCACCCTGGGCGGCATGTACCTCCTGCTCTTCCCCTTGGTAGCCACGCTACTCGGGTCGGAGTTGTCAGCGGGTTTGTTGCCCGGTTACAAGGATGCCATTCAACCGGCATACCTGATCATAGTGGGTGTACAAGCAGGGTTGGCACTGACGCTGGTAACCATGTACGTCCTCCGCTCAGCCGGCGGGTACGAGCGTTACCTGGGAGTTGACCAGTTCTGGGCTCTGAGCAAACCTTTATTGGCCCTCTCTCTCTTATGGTTCTACTTCTGGTGGTCTACCTTCATCACCTTCTGGTATGGGCGGCAGCCGTCAGAGGTCAACATTATTCGGTTCCTTATGTTTGAGTCTTACCGACTTCCCTTCTTGATGACGTTCTTCCTGAATTTCATCATGCCGCTCCTAGCGCTCATGTGGAACCCAATACGGAAGAGCTTGGCCGGGCCTGCCTTAGTGTCTGTCGGCATTCTCATTGGCACGCTGTTCAACACCATCCGCTTGGTGGTCTCCGCGTACTCGGTGCCAGACCCAACTTTGCATTTGTTAACGGAGGTGCCCAAGGGCCAGTTCCCTGGGGTCATTGACCTGCTCATCGTAGTGGGCGGCATCTCCGGCGCTGTTTTGTTGTTCCTGCTTGCCAGCAAAATTATCCCGCCATTTTCACTGTGGGAGATGGGCGAAGGTACCCGGCTGGTACGTGTCCGTCGGTTTATGAACAGGACAGTCAGAGTCATCAGTAAACAGAATTAAGCCCCTCGCGGCGGGGCATGGCTGAAAGGTAACGTCAGGATGTATTACCGCAGGACATTAACGGACGAACAAATCAACCGAGAGTTGCTGGGCACTGTGTTCAGTACGCCTCTCTGGTGGGTGCTGTTGGTCAGCGTCTTGGGGCTTGTAGTCCTGGGCGCGGCTAGCGCCGTGGGCTTTATGGTCGACCAAGGCCTTCAAGTCACCGGATTGAACCGGCCTGTGTTCTGGGGCTTTTTCATCACCAACTTCGTCTTCTGGGTTGGCATCAGTCACGCTGGCGTTATGATTTCCGCCATCCTCCGGCTTAGCCAAGCTGAGTGGCGTCGGCCCATGACCCGGGCTGCTGAGGTCATGACCGTCTTCGCCCTGATGACGGCCGCCATGATGCCTCTTGTCCACCTGGGCCGCCTCTGGCGGTTCTACTGGTTCACTCCCTATGACTTTGCCCGAGGCATCTGGCCTGACGTGCGGTCACCGCTGGTATGGGACCCCATGGCCATTACCACGTATCTGACAGGGAGCGTACTCTTCGTCTATACAGCTCTTATTCCGGACCTTGCGGTCATTCGTGACCGTAGCACCGGCTGGCGGAAAGTTGTCTACGGCATATTGTCACTCAACTGGCACGGCAACCCACGGCAGTGGAAGCTCCAAGCAATAGCTGGCATTCTGCTGTCCGCGCTGATATTGCCGGTGTTCGTCTCGGTCCATAGCATCGTGTCCTGGGACTTCGGAGTCAGCCTGGTACCGTCCTGGCACGTCACGGTCTTTGCGCCCTACTTTGTTATTGGTGCTGTGCACTCAGGCGTCTCAGCGGTGGTCACTCTCATGGCCATCATGAAGAAGCTCTACAAGCTAGACAACTACATATGGGAAGAGCATTTTGACGCTGTGGGCAGGCTGCTGGTGGTGGTTGCCACGGCATGGCTCTTCTTCTTCTGGCTGGATCTGATCTTTGCCTTTTGGCTTGCTGAAGAGCAGGAGCTAACCGTCTGGAGATTACGACTCTTCCATGCGCCTTGGAGTTGGCTGTTCTTAACGTTCATTGTGTTTTCCTACGTGATACCGGTGCCGCTCTGGCTCTCCCGGCGAGTGCGGCGCAACCTGACAATGATGATCATCACCACACTTATGGTCAACGTGGGCATGTGGCTGGAACGGTTCATCATTGTTGTCCCATCACTCATGCAGAAGGGGCCACTCACATTTGACTATGCCTCCTACCGACCAAGCATAGTGGAGATAACCATTGTTGGTGGCACGTTTGCCCTGGTGGCGTTCTTGATATTGATGTTCAGTAAGTTCTTCCCACTCATCCCGCTCTGGGAGGCCAAGGAAGGCCAGCGGTTAGGGGATGCGATAAAGGTTGGAGCTATCAGCGTGCCAGGTATTGTGAAGGAAGAGTAATGTAGCCTCGGGCGACAGGCGCGAGGGATACGGACAGCGAGGAGACGATTGTGCATATGAAAAAACTCTTAGGGCTATTTCAAGACCCTGAACAAGTGGCGAACGCCGTCACCAATCTGAAGGAGAGCGGCTTCCCCGGGGAGGACTTGGACATTTACTCCGGCAGCCCTTACCCAGAAGGCGCCTTTGGCGAACATGAGCCAGGGCACCGGCTGTACGTATTTCCCTTTATCGGCGCTCTCGTTGGCTTCACGCTCGCGCTCCTGGCGACGGCTGCAACGCAGATATCCTACCCGTTGGTGACCGGTGGTAAGCCCATCCTGAGCATCCCTCCCATGACTATCATCGTGTATGAAGGCACCATGCTCGGCGCCCTTATCTTCACGGTTCTCGGCGTGCTGTTTGAGTCACGCCTTCCCAAGCGAAACCTTGGCCTATACGACACTCGCATCACTGAGGGGTACATAGGCTTGTTGGTGGAGTGCCCAGAAGAACAGTTGCCCCAGGCGGAGCAGTTGCTGAATGACGCGGGCGCTGAGGACATCAAGAGAGAGGCGTAGCAACCTACGTCTGAATGCGAAGGAGTGTCTCTGTTGAAGATGAGTTGGTCTAAGGGAATGGGTCTGTTGCTAGTGCTCATGGTGGGTATTTTGGCCGCTGCATGCGAACCGGGAGAGGCTCCCTTCCGTTCGACGGGCGCCTACCCGATAGATATCTTCCCTGAGATGCACTACAACGCGTCATTCAAAGCCCAGGAACCTCCCAGGCTCTCTCCTCCGATTGACTCCGTACCCATAACCGGTAAGGCGGTTGCTCTACCTGCCCGGAAAGCTGACGCAGCCACCCTGGTCAACCCTGTCACCCTCACGGCGGCTGCCCTTGAGCACGCGGCCACCCTCTACACAGTGAACTGTTCCATGTGTCACGGCCTCTCCGCTGGCGGCGACGGCTTTGTGGGCGAGAAATTCGCTCAGCACAACCTAACCAAGCCCCCTGCCTTCAACGCTCAACGAATTCAAGATCTCGCAGATGGTGAGGCCTTCTGGTCCATCACTAACGGGTTCGGGTTTATGCCAGCCTTTGGCAATTTGCTATCTGCGGAGGACCGCTGGCACCTTGTCCATTTGGCCAACGCTACGCATTCAGAACGAGAGGCGCTGCTCCGCGACGCGCAGAACTAGGCTGTAGGCCACACAGTTCAGCATGTATGCAAGCAGCGGTAGTGGTGGAATGGGGGTCATGAGATTAGCTCACGCTTGGCGTGTTGTTTTTGCCCTCCTCACTATCTCTCTGGCGTTCTTCCTCCTCACAGCCAACGAACCTGACACCGTTCACGCGCAGGAACCGTACTGCGCCAGTCAACGCTCTGCGGAGCTGAGCAAGCAGATCCTCTGCCCTCAGTGCTCAGGGCAGACCATTCACCAGTCCCAGGCTCCCATTGCACAGGATATGCGGGCCCGCGTCTGCAGCCTTATTGATGAGGGATTATCTGATGAAGAGATACTGGACTACTTTGTAGCCAGGTACGGAGAGAATGTGCTGGCGGAGCCTCCCAAGAGTGGGTTCTCTTTGACCATATGGCTCATCCCCTTTGTGGCCATGGGCCTGGGAATTGGCGGGGTGGTATGGGCAGTCAAAGTGCTGCGGAGGCCAGCCGGGCAGCCCCTCAGCGCGCGGCCAGCCGCAAGCGCGCCCTCCCCCGGCTTGGACCGCTATATGGATATGGTGGACTCAGAGATGGAGGGCCATGCATCCGACGACTAGTGGACGT
>CAVOAJ010000141.1:0-4535 GCA_963693605.1 Dehalococcoidia bacterium
ACAGCCGGGATCTGACCCTTGCGCCCTGGAAGCGCATGGGCGGCAACGGTGCAATTGTGGACTTGGACGGCACGGGCGGCCTTGTGGGTATGTACCTTATTGAGGTGCCCGGTGGTGGAGCACTCAACGTAGAACGCCACCTCTATGAAGAGATCTTTTACGTGCTTGAAGGCCGGGGTACCACGGAAATTTGGCAGGACGGCAGTGAGAAGCGCCAGACCTTTGAGTGGCAGGCGGGGAGCGTTTTCACGGCGCCGCTGAACACCTGGCACCAATTGGTAAACGCGGCCTCCAGCCCTGCGCTGGTCCTTGTGGCCACGAACGCTCCACCCATCATGGAGATTTACCAGAGCGAACACTTCATCTTTAACACGCCCTACAACTTCACCGACCGATATGATTCTGGCGAAGATTATTTCAAGCCGTGGGATGAACTAGCAAAGGACCCACTTTCTGGTAGGGCGCTTAATGAGGCGGCCGTGGTGCCTGATGCAGCCACCTGTGAGCTTCCCTTGGATGGGCAGCGCGGCGTGGGTCACCGTCACTTTGGCCTTCGCATGGGCGGTAATCACTTCAACGGGTTCATCGCACAGTACGTTGCGGGCCGTTACTCCAAGTGCCACGCCCATGACCCAGGACCAGTGTTGGTCTGTCTGGCAGGTAAGGGCTACTCCATAACATGGGACAAGGCCTTGGGCACCCATCCCTGGGAGAATGGGCAGGGAGACCAGGTACGGCGTCAAGACTATAAAGACGGCGGTTTCGTCAGTGCCGTCCCAGGCGGATCGCAGGCATTCCATGGTCACTTTGGCGCGTCCAAGGACCCCTTCCGGGTGATGGCGTTCCTTGGAGGGCAGCCGCGGCGGACAGTTGGGGCCATTGGTGAAGAGGTCATTGGCACAAACCGTGACATAAAACTGGGTGGAAACACCATTGAGTACCGGGATGAGGACCCTTACATCCGCAAGATGTTTAAGGAGACGCTTGAAGCGGATGGAGCCGAGTTCAATATGCCTGAGGAGATTTACAACAAGTAGAAAGACGGCGCAGTTGTACATTGTCATCGACTCGCGGAGGCGATAAGCTCCGTTCACATGATTCGTTTCCTGGATCGGCAGTAACTGTACGAGGAGGATATGAATGGTCGAGCAAGCAGTTGGACACACAAGTTGGAACCGTCCAACCACGCCCTATGAGCGCTTTTGCGATGAGCAAGGAGTGCCCGTATACCGTGGGTTGGTGGGCGTTTACGACAGCCGTGACTTGACCCTTGCGCCGTGGAAGCGCATGGGCGGCAACGGGTGCATCGTTGACCTGGACGGAACTGGCGGATTGCTGGGTATGTACGTCATTGAGATTCCCGGTGGCGGAGCGCTAAACGCTGAGAAGCACCTCTATGAGGAAGTGTTCTATGTCCTGGAAGGCCGGGGCACAACGGAGATATGGATTGACGGAAACCCGAAGCGCCAGAGCTTTGAGTGGCAGGCAGACAGCGTGTTTACCGCACCGCTGAACACCTGGCACCAGTTGGTGAACGCTTCCTCTAGCCCTGCGCTCATCCTGGTGGGCACCAACGCGCCCCCAGTCATGGAGCTGTTCCGCAATGAGGACTTCATCTTCAACACTGAGTATCACTTTGAGGACCGCTACAGCTTGAAGGAAGACTACTTCAAGCCCTGGGATGAGTTGGGCACTGAGTCTCTTTCCGGTCGTGCCATCAACATGGGCGCCATTGTTCCTGATGCTGCTCACTGCGAACTGCCCCTGGACGGCCAGCGGGGCGCAGGCCACCGGCACTTCTTCCTGCGCATGGGCGGCAACTTCTTCAACGGCTTTATTGCTCAGTACGCAGGCGGGCGTTACTCCAAGTCCCACGCCCATGACCCAGGACCAGTCCTGGTATGCCTCAACGGCTCCGGGTATTCCATTACCTGGGACAAGGCTCTGGGCACCACCCCTTGGGAGGACGGTTTTGGGGACCAGGTGAAGCGCCAGGACTACAAGGCTGGCGGGTTTGTCAGCGCGGTACCCGGCGGAGCACAGGCCTTCCACGGTCACTTTGGCTCTTCCAGTGACCCCTTCCGCGTGATGGCGTTCCTGGGTGGCTACCCCGTGAGGACACAGGGCAAGCCAGGCGACGAGGTCATTGGCATCAACCGGGACATCAAATTGGGTGGCAACACCATTGAGTACCGGGATGAAGACCCGTACGTCCGCAAGATGTTTCAAGAGGCGCTGGCAAAGAATGGCGCTACATTCACCATGCCAGAAGAGGTCTACGCCAAGTAGACTTGTGTAGCCCAACAGGCTAGCGTGAATCGAAGCGTGGCTTATGAGGGCCGGGTGGTCTGGAGTATCCAGTCACCCGGCCCATTGCCGCGTGCATGGCTCTTAGAAAACCGCAACGAACTAAGCAGTGTGAGAGAAGCATGACGTCACCAACAGAACACGTAGGATTTAGCTCTGAAGACCGCCACATTGTGGATGAAAATGTCATTCACCTGACCAGCGTAGGTGTGGATATTGGTTCTTCCACCTCCCACCTCGTTTTCTCTAAATTGGACTTGGAGCTGCGCGGGAGTCGCTATGTCCCTGTCAATCGCGCCATCCTGTATGAATCAGACATTCTCCTGACGCCGTACATTGATGAGACAGCCATCGACGCAGAGGCGTTGGAGAAGTTTATCCAAGAGCAGTACGCTTCCTCCGGCATCAAGCGGGAGGATGTGGACACTGGCGCGCTGATATTGACCGGCGTTGCGTTGCTCCGGCAAAACGCCAGGGCTATCAGTGAACTGTTTGCGGGAGAGGCTGGCAGGTTTGTGGCGGCCAGCGCAGGCCACAATCTGGAGTCCACCATGGCAGCCCACGGCTCTGGTGCGGTGGGCCTCTCCAGGCGGAACCGAAACACAGTGCTCAATGTGGACATAGGTGGCGGCACCTGCAAATTTGCGGTCTGTGACCAGGGTGACTTGCGAGAGGTTGCTGCTTTGAACGTCGGCGCCAGATTGGTAACGGTAGACCAGCTTGGTGCGGTCGTGAAGCTGGAAGCGGCAGGACGGACGATAAGTAAGCTGCTTGGCATTGACCTTGAGGTGGGCCAGCGTGTCTCCAATGAGTCTTTGCAGAAGATGGCTTCCTACATGGCTGACCGCGTTATGGAGTTTGTCTCCAACCAGCCGCTCTCGGCTGAGGCGCAGGCCCTTCTGCTTACCAACCCGCTCAGCAGAGACCGCCAAATTGACGCGATAACCTTTTCTGGCGGCGTGTCTGAATTCATTTATGGCCGCCAGGACGCCAGCTTTGGGGACATGGGCCCCATGTTTGCGGAGGAGATTCAGTCCAGGCTGGCCAAGTCAGGCGTACAGGTGCTGGAGCCCACGCAGGGCATCAGGGCAACGGTTATTGGCGCGTCACAGTACACGGTGCAGGTCAGCGGTGACACCATCCTGGTTTCACCCAAGGACGCAGTGCCGGTGCGGAACGTGCCTGTAATATCGCCGTTGTTGGAGCTTGGCACTGCGGACATTGAACCGGCTAAGGTGAAGGCAGCGGTGGAGCAAGCCATGCAGCGGCTGGACCTCCATCAGTTGGAGACTCCCGTTGCCGTAGCTGTCCGCTGGGAAGGCCAGGCGCGGTTTGCACGACTGGACTCCCTCTGCAAGGGAATCCTTGAAGCGCTGAAAGACAATCTCTCTGGTCGTAACCCTGTGGTACTGGTGACTGACAGCGACGTCGGCGGGTTGTTGGGCATCCACCTCAAGGAAGAGATGCACATCTCCAACCCCGTAATCTCGATTGATGGCGTGGACCTGCGCGAGTTTGACTACATAGATATTGGCAGCCTCATCCCCACATCAGGCGCCGCGCCGGTGGTGGTGAAGTCGCTCGTGTTCCCCAACTCGGCTGTGTAACAATTTCGGCCCGCGTTCCAAGGACACACAAATAAAGAGCCGTTCATCCTAAGTAAATCAAGGGATGAACGGCTCTTTCATGTAAACGATTCAAGCCAGGGTCTGGCGTCTCTTACGCCCCAAAGAGGTTGGTGACTTTCAGTACCACCAATGTCACGGTAATGACGCCCATTACCACGCCTATCCGGGTTACTTCATTGCGAAGGCTGGCAGTTGCCAAGGCGGTGACGTTTGCACGTTCCCTGCGGGACACACGGGAAGTGGTGACGGCCACTGCTGGGCCTGGCGTGCTGGCCTTGGGCTGAGCGACAGTCTCAAGCTCATCGATATCCTCACCGTCCACATCAGGGTCCTGAGCCTGCGGTATGGCTACGGATGGTGGGACGTTGGGCTGGCGCTGCACCCTGCGTCTACTTGGCTGGATCTGGCGCGCGGAGAGCTTGTTTGATTTCTTGGGAGGCATGTATAACCTTTCACACGTTGCTGGCAGCTAAGGAGTGAGACTCAGTTCGCTGCCCGTAGGGAGGCGAGTTGTGCCACTGCGCTCCCTGCTTGGACGATGCTGAGCCTGTCCATGTTTAATGTTATATCGTAATTCAACGGGTCACCAGGCTTTACGTT
>CAVOAJ010000142.1:0-4527 GCA_963693605.1 Dehalococcoidia bacterium
GCCATAAGTAAGGGCCTCCGTTGTTTCCTTATTCCTCGTCGCTCAGCGGCATCTCTTTGAGACCGCTGGAAACTGTAAATTCCGCTTCAGTCACCGCCTGGACTTCTTCAGGGGTGTAGCCAGGGGCAATCTCCTTGAGCAAGAACCCGTCAGGGGTGATTTCGAACAGCCCCAGGTTGGTGGCCAACAGGCTGACGACGCCCACCGCCGTTACCGGCAGCGAACATCGCTTGAGGACACGGGGAGTGCCGTCCTTGGTGGTGTGCTCCATGGCAATGAACACCCGCTTGGCGCTCACGGCCAAGTCCATGGCCCCGCCAATGGCCCCGCCCTTGCTCCCGGCCGTCTTCCAGTTGGCAAAGTCTCCGTTCTCAGCCACCTCGTACGCTCCCAGGACGGTCACGTCAACGTAGCCCCCACGTATAAGACCAAAGGAGTCAGCGTGATGGAGGATGGAGCCGCCGGGCATCATGATGACGTACTCCGCACCAGCGTTGACCAGGTATAGGTCTTCCTCACCCTCCATGGCCTGGGGGCCGTAGCCAATAACGCCGTTCTCCGCCTGGAAGGTTGGCGTGTTGACCGGATCCACGTAGTTGGAGCAGAGGGTTGGCATGCCAACCCCAAGGTTCACCACCCAGCCGTCCTGGAATTCCATGGCCAGCCGGGTGCATAGCTCCTGCCGTGTCAGTGGACGTTTTGTCATCTTTCTTATTCCTACTTAACCATTCCTACCTGACCGATTCCCAAATACCATCAGGCGCTGGCGGTATCAACACCACCCTATTCACAAAGATGCTTGGCGTGTGAACGTGGTCCGGTTCAATGTCACCCGGTTCAACCAACTGCTCCGTCTCAACAATGGTCACTGTTGCGGCCTGGGCCATGATGGGGTTGAAGTTGCGCTGGGAGAGCCGGTAAAACGCGTTGCCATAGGTGTCAGCCCTGTACGCCCGTACAAAGGCGTAGTCCGCAGGCAGCGGGTACTCCAGCAGGTAGTCCTTGCCGTCAATGGTCCTCTGCTCTTTGCCCTCAGCAAGCTCCGTGCCAACACCCGTTCGTGTGTAGAACGCGCCAATGCCTGCCCCGGCAGCCCGGATACGTTCAGCCATGGTCCCCTGAGGCACCAGTTCCGCCTCAATCTTGCCAGCCGCGTAGAGCTCATTGAAAGTGGGTGGCGTCCTGCCAGCAGTGAAAGCACAGATAACCTTGCGCACCCTCCCCGCCTCAATGAGGTTGTTGGCATCCATGCGGTTGCCTGGACGCCCCGGTGTGTTGGAGATGGTGGTGAGGTCTTTAGCTCCCTGCCGCAGAAGCGCGGAGATGAGGTTGCGAGGCACCCCAGGGTTGCCAAAACCGCCAAACATGATGGAGGCGCCGTCCGGAATATCCGCTACTGCCTCATCGAAATTCTGGTAGACCATGGGCCGCATAGACAAAGCCTGGACGCCTCCCCTGAGGGTAGCATTCTGTATCTGCTAGAACGCGGGCCGTAGTATACGACGACGCGCCACCGAATGCAGCACCGCGTGTGGCGCGGGTCCGACGTTCCACCTTAATGGCGTGACATGAACAGTTACCTACATCGCCACGAATCAGACTGTAAATGAAAAATTCGTCGTACTCAATATCATTATTTAACGAATGCAAAACTAGATTTCTTCTTACATTGACGAGGTCTTACCTACATATTATTGTTCGCACTCATCGTAAAATGGCTATTTATCGGCTTATTATGCCGAATTTCGCATATTACATTGATTACTTATTTCGTTCCCGTACTTCAGTTTGATTGATGGAGGGACACATGAAGACCCGATCACGTGGACTGCTCATAGTGGTATTGGCGATGGTGTTTGGCTTGGTCGTCGTGTCTTGTGGCGCCGACCCAACGGCAACGCCTGAGCCAACTGCTACACCGACGGCGACGGCAACCCCTATTCCCGGAACAACCCCAACGGCGACTGCCCGACCAACTGCGACGGCGGGGCCAACTGACTTTGAGCTGCTGGTGGAGCGTGCACGCGCTTCTAACCACGTGGTGCGTGCGGCCCTGGGCTTCCATCCAGACGAGACGGTTAGAGCGTTGGAAATAGCCTTTGAGGAGCGGTGGGGATTCCCGCTAATCTTAGAAAATGAGCCTGGCCACCCCAACCGGGACATGCCGGCCAAAATAACGGCGGCCGCCCAGACAGGGAGCGGCGTGCTCGAATTTGGCCCAACGGGCACCACAGTACTGGCCTTCCCACTCTTGGAGGAGGGTTACTTGCGGAAGCCCCAATGGGACCTGCTGGCTGAAGAATGGCCGGGCATTTACGACATGCAAATGCAAATCCCGGACTGGACAAGTCCTAGCCTACCCGCTGGGGAAACGCTGCGTGACTACTGTGCCCTGCGTGGCCACTCGACATGGGTCATGAACTACAACCCACGGAACGTCAGTGAGGCCGAGATTGCCAACCTGACGTACGACGACTTCCTGAAGCCTGAATGGAAGAACCGCGTAGCCATGGACGAGCGCGCACTGGGCCTCTACCAGTTTCCGCTGGCTCCCGGCTGGAGCGAAGAGCGGCTGTCAGCCTGGGCCCACAACCTGGGGGTTAACGGCTTGAAGCTGCTAGCCGGTGGAAGCAACGGTGTAAAGCAAGGCATCATCCAGGGTGAAGTCGACATTGGACTTGCAAGTCCCGCATGGACGGAGAAGCTGGGCGGGCAGCCCATTGATTTCACAGTGGCGGAGTTCACAACTGGCGCGAACCCGTCTGTCTCCTGCCTCCCGAAATACAGTGTTAATGACGCTGACATGGCGGAGTTGTTCTACGGCTGGGAGAAGATGGAGGGCAACAAGGCCGCTGCCCAACAGCCCACCAACTACACGTTTGCAGTGATGCTGGACGGGTACTCACAGGACTACCCGCTGGCGGCGGACCTGGCCTCCAAGGGCCTGACTGACGCCCAGTTGGTCTACCCACGGACCGTTGAACAGAACGCAGCCACGGTCGCTTGGCGCCAGGTTGCTATCGACGCGCAGCTTGATGGCATCCGCTCTGGAGTGCCAGTACCTTACGACTACTAGGCAATTGCATCGTCTGATATAACCAAAAGGCCCCCCGGTGCGACACCGGAGGGCCTTTTGGTTTGACGAGCTAACCCGCTGAGTCTACAGTGTCGGCGCCCAAAATAAGACCGCATCATTCAGGAGCAATACAATGGCTGACAGGCCTTTTGACCCTACGTGGACTACACCAACATTTTCCCTTGAAGAGAGAGACCGGCGCTGGAAACGCGTGCGTGAATTCATGGCGCGGGACGGCCTGGACGCAATCGTCTGTCTGCCGGACACGGGCCGCCACAACCGTGGCAATGCAGACTCCATGTACCTCACACAGCTTGGTGAGAACCAAGAGTTGGTCACCACTCTCTTCCCCATAGAGGGAGAGGTGGGCGCGTGGTTGTCGCGTCCAGGTCTATGGCCCACCTCCAACTGGGACGTGAACATCCAGCGCGCGGAACGCGGCGCTGGCGCGCGCACCATAAAGGAGCGTCTCACAGAACTGGGGTTTGATAAGGGCGGCACCATTGGCATTGCAGGACTGACGTCATCATTGGTGGCGTACGTACGGCAGGCGGAGGGGCTTGCCAACTGGCAGTCAGTGGAGATGATCAAAGCTGACTTCCCCAAGGCTAAGGTGGTATCAGCCACGCCCGCGCTGGGCGACGCACGGTTCCAAAAGAGCGAGGATGAGATTGAGTTCATCCGTAAGGGCGTGACCATCAGCGAAAAGCTGATTGAAACGGTGAGGGAACATGGCGGCATTGGCATGGCAGAGCGTGAGTTGTTCGGCCACATGATGTACCGCGCGGCGGCTGAAGGCGGCAGCTTTCCGGTGATGCTGGGCTGGACCAGCGGCCCGGTGGGCAACATCTATCACAGGCTGGAGCAGCCCTCCTTCCGCAACTTCCAGAACAACGACATGCTGTTCATTGAGATTGAAGGCCGCTGGGGCGGCTACGTGGGCCGCACAGACCAGTCCTTCTTCTTTGGCAAGGCATCTGAGGAATACAAGATAGGCATGGATATGACCATTGAGTCGTTCAATCAAGTGCAGGCCGCCATGAAGCCCGGCGTGACGGTGGGTGAGCTGGTTGAAGCGGGCATTGTCCTGGGTTTGAATGGCCGTGGTGAAGCAGGCCTGACCATGCACGGGTACGGCACTGGGGATGAGGGCCCTCTGGTGACCGGCAGCCGCGCGCCGGACCTGATGGCCTTAGAGATGAAAGAGGGCGCTTGCATGCTTATCAAGCCCAGTTGCAAGGTGGACGGCAAGCCTGGCTTTGGCAACTGGGGTGACACGGTGGTAATCCGCAAGAACGGTGCGGAACGCCTGGGCACCCGTCCTCAAGAGCTTATTGAACTAGCGTAACGGCAACTGCTTATACCCACAGCGATGGCGCGATTATCTGGATGAGCGCGGCTGGGTTAGACCAGCC
The DNA here is from genome assembly GCA_963693605.1 of Dehalococcoidia bacterium. Taxonomy (GTDB): domain Bacteria; phylum Chloroflexota; class Dehalococcoidia; order Lucifugimonadales; family Australimonadaceae; genus JAQBVZ01. The sequence goes on from CAVOAJ010000142.1 coordinate 4,492, forward strand.
AATATAGACAGGATAAAGAAGAGCGGCGGGGCGGTG